>DASUIA010000206.1:0-2604 GCA_036273255.1 Bradyrhizobium sp. | reverse complement strand
GGATCATGAAGCCCAAGGCGGTCGCCGTGATCGGCGCGTCGTCCGAGAGCGGCAAGATCGGCAACTCCGTGATGAAAAACCTGATCAATGGCGGCTACAAGGGCGAGATCTTTCCGATCCACCCCAAGGCCGACGAGATCCTGGGCAAGAAGGTCTACCGCTCGGTCAAGGATATCCCCGGTGAGGTCGACATCGCGGTATTTGCGATTCCAGCCAGCCTCGTTGCCGGCGCGCTGATCGAGTGCGGCGAGAAAAAGGTGGTCGGCGCGATCCTGATTCCGTCGGGCTATGCCGAAACCGGCAATGTCAAGGGCCAGGAGGAAATTCAGGCGATCGGGCTGAAATACGGCATCCGCCTGATGGGGCCGAACATCTACGGCTTCTATTATACCCCGGCCAATCTGTGCGCGACCTTCTGCACCGCCTACGACGTCAAGGGCTCCGCCGCGCTGTCCTCGCAATCCGGTGGCATCGGCATGGCGATCATCGGCTTTTCGCGCTCCGCCAAGATGGGCGTCTCGGCGATCGTCGGGGTCGGCAACAAATCCGACATCGACGAGGACGATCTCCTGACTTTCTTCGAGCAGGACGACAATACCCAGATCATCGCGCAGCATTGCGAAGACCTCAAGGACGGCCGTGCCTTCGCCGAGGTTGCCAAACGCGTGTCGAAAAAGAAGCCGATCGTGGTGCTCAAGGCCGGCCGCACCTCCGCCGGCGCCAAGGCCGCAAGCTCCCACACCGGCGCGCTCGCCGGCAACGACAAGATCTATGAGGACGTCTTCAACCAGTCCGGCGTGATCCGGGCGCGGTCACTGCGCGACATGCTGGAATTCGCCCGCGGCCTACCGATCCTGCCGACGCCGAAGGGCGAGAACGTCGTGATCATCACCGGCGCCGGCGGTTCGGGCGTGCTGCTGTCGGACGCCTGCATCGACAACAAGCTCTCGCTGATGACGATTCCGCCGGATCTCGATGCGGCATTCCGCAAATTCATCCCGCCGTTCGGCGCGGCCGGCAACCCCATCGACATCACGGGGGGCGAACCGCCCATCACCTATGTCAACACGGTGAAGCTCGGGCTCGAAGATCCGCGCATCCATGCCCTGATCCTCGGCTACTGGCACACCATCGTGACGCCGCCGATGGTGTTTGCCAGGAACATGGTCGAGGTCAAGAACGCGATGAAGGCCAAGGGTATCGAGAAGCCGATCGTGGCGTCGCTGGCCGGCGACATCGAGGTCGAGGAAGCCAGCGACTATCTCTATCAGAACGGCATCGTGGCTTATCCCTATACGACCGAAATCCCGGTCGCGGTGCTCGGGGCCAAATACAAATGGGCGCGCGGCGCGGGCCTGCTGTAGCAGCCCGAGCGGTCCAGCGGAACGCCGTCCGGCTTGCCGGGCGGCGTTTTCATTGTGCGGCCTATACCAACGGTCACGGATGATGACTCTCTATCTTCGTCATGGCCGGACCTGTTCCGGCCATCCACGTCTTTGATGCTGTTCGGCTTTCAAGACGTGGATGCCCGCGACAAGCGCGGGCATGACGAGCCAATTACGCAGGGCCGTTGGTATTACAGCGCCTGCCGCACCCCGAGCCCTTGCATGAAGCGTTCGCGGATCTGCACGGGATCGCGCCGGGTGGTGCCGGTGCCCGGCTGGTCGTCGATGCGCACCCCGATCAGCGTTGGCCGGGATGCCGACAGGGATTGATCGACCAGTCGTTCGAAATCCCGTTCGTCGGCCGCCCAGGCGCTGTTGGCAAGGCCGCAACCGGCGGCGATGGCAACGATGTCGGCGACCGCTGCGGCCGGCGTCGGTTGCGCGCCGGTGATCTGGTAGATGCCATTGTCCATCACGATCACGCAGAGGTTTTGCGGCGCCAGCGCCGCGATCGTCGACAGGCAGCCCAGTTGCATCAGCAGCGAGCCGTCACCCTCCAGCGCGAAGACGCGGCGCTTCGGCTGTGCCAGCGCGACGCCGAGCGCGATCGGCAACGCGAGACCCATGCTGCCCAGCATGTAGAAATTCTGCGGGCGATGGCCGGCGGCCCACAGATCGAAATTGGTATTGCCGATGCCGCCGATCACGGCCTCCTCGTTGTTCAGCCTCGCGATCAGCCGCGAGGTGAGGTCGAACCGGTTCATCACGTTGGTGTTGCGGGCAGGGGCGGGTTTTTGCTGGTTCATGGGAGCGCTCACTTCTCTACCTTGCCGCCGGTCAGGAGCGGCGACAGGATCAACGCTACCGGCGCCTGGGTGGTGATGGCCTGCTTGATCGATCGATCGACGATGAATTCCAGCTCATCGAGCCGCGTCGCGGTGTGATGTTCCATGGCGAGCGAGTCCAGCACCGGCCGCATGGTGCGGCAGACCAGCGACTGGCCGTAGTTGAACTCGCCGAGCGTTCCCCGCTCCGAGACAAACATGATCAATGGAATCTGGTACGGCGCCGCCAGCGAGGCCAGCACATTGGCGAGCGTCGCAAAGCCGCTGGTCTGCATCAGCACGGCGCCGCGCAGGCCGCCCATCCAGGCGCCCGACACGATGCCGACCGCCTCTTCCTCGCGCGCGGTGGGGAAGGCGGTGAAGAACGGATCGGC
>DASUIA010000205.1:0-3255 GCA_036273255.1 Bradyrhizobium sp. | reverse complement strand
CGGGCATGAGGAGTCAATTGCGAAGGGCCGTTGGTATGAGGCGATCGCCCGCCCCGCGATGACGATGCCGGCGACGTCGAGCTGGACAAGATTTAATGAAACTTGCTGTGACCACAGCGGTTTTTCTTACTCTACGGCAATCGCTGGTTAGCTCATGGCGGGGTTGGCGCCAGCCCATTGCCGCGCCCACGGCGCGGCCCCTCGACCCTTCAAACCGGCAAGCGTGCTGCGCCACCTACTCAGGAAAGGTAGCAGTCATGACCAGAGAACTTGCCAACCATAATCGTCCCGCGTTCGAACAGCTTCATCCCGCCGTCCCCAAGATGGCAGCCGGCCTCGTTGCCTGGTTCGTGCTGATGGCTTGGGTGTTTTTCGACAGGCAGAGCCTCGTCGGGCTTCCACTGGCCTTCGTCACAATGTTGCTTCTGTTCGTCGGCCTGCTTCTCGTCGCGTTGTCTCAGGTCTGGCGAAGACATCGGCCGGCCTACACCAGGCATCCGAACAGGACCGCGTTCCGGGATTGGAGCTTCGGCGATTTTGCGATCTGGGACGGCAAGGTGCGGGGTTCGGAGGCGGCGATCCAGATCTTGCTGCCGATCGCGGCCGGTGCATTTGGTCTCACGGCAATCGGAATTGTCTTCCTGATCTGCGCCAGCGCGGTCAGCTAATGGCTTTTGGTTCAATCGGTCGATCGGCAGGTTCAGGTCACCTCCCGACAGGATCGTCACCGCGGCTTCATCCTTCGAGACGCCGCGCAAATGCGCGGCTCCTCACAGGATGAGGTCTCTTATGAGGTCTCTTATGAGGTCTCTTGGACCCTCATGGTGAGGAGCGCGGCGCTGCCCCGCGTCTCGAACCGCGAGGCCACCCGCCCGCGTCGTATGATTCAACTGCAGACTTCAGCGATGACGGATATCAGCGGTTGCTGATCTGGCGGACGCCGGTGCTGCCGGTGGCATCGGAGATGCGCGGGGCGTTGCTGCGGTTGTTCATCTGGGCATCGAGCCGGTCGCGTTCCTTCTCGAAGCTTGCGAGCATCGGTCCTTCGAGCGAGCGGCCGCGCGGCAGCTTGATGCGCATCGGATCGACGAAGCGGCCGTTGACCAGGATTTCGTAATGGACGTGGGCACCGGTCGATTCACCGGTCGAGCCGACAAAGCCGATCACCTGGCCCTGCCGGACCCGCTTGCCAACCTCGAGGCCCTTGGCGAAGGCCGACATGTGTCCGTAGGCGGTCTCGTAGCCGTTGCTGTGTTTCAGCTTGACGTATTTGCCGTAGCCGCCTTCCCAACCGGCAGTTTCGACGACGCCGTTGCCGGATGCGAAAATCGGCGTGCCATAGGCCGTCGCCCAATCGACGCCGGTGTGCATCTTGACGTAACCGAGGATCGGGTGGCGGCGGATGCCGAAGCCCGATCGCATGATGGCGTTGTTCACCGGCTTGCGAACCAGGAACTTCTTCGCGCTCTTGCCGGTCTCGTCGTAATAATCGATCACGGCGTCGTCGGGGGTCTGGAAGCGGTAATATTTCTTGGTCTCGCCGCCGACCGTGAGCGATGCGTAAAGCACCTCGTGCTTTTCGGTGGCGGTCGAGCCTTCGTCTTCCCCGGCATAGAACACGTCGAAGGAGTCGCCGGGCTGCACCTTGCGCTGGAAGTCGACGTCGTAGGAATAGATGCGGATCATGTCCTCGATGACCGTCGGCGGCACCTTGTTGCGCAGTGCCGTTTCATAGATGCTCTGGTAGAGCCGCACCCCGGAGCCATCGTCATCGTCATCGTCGCCGGTGTCGGCCGTTTCGGCGACGTTGTTCATGCTCTGCACGTCGACCGCAACGTATTTGCCGATATCGGACAGCGCGGACACGGCTTCGACGGTGGTATCGTTGGCGACGATCACCCGGTAAGGCTGCGACCGCGCGCCTGTCCCCGGGCCGACCGGGCCCATCAGGATACGCAGCTTCTCGCCTTCCTTCAGTCCGCCATCGCGGCCACGCGGTCCGAGCGTCGCGGCGATGGCTTTCGCCTCTTCCGGGGTCGCGCCCTGGTCGCGCAGGATCGAGACGACGGTATCGCCCTTCTTGACCAGATGAACGCGTTCGCCGGTCGGATTGCCGCCGGTGATCTGGTCCTTGGTCTTCGGCAGCAGCGTGACATTTTCCGGCACCACCCGGGTTTCAAAACCGGCATAGGGATCGGCGGCGGTGCCCTCGGCAGCATAGGCCATCTTCAGATCGGACTGGACGCCGCCGGCGTCGGCCGCGGCGTTGGCAAGCGCCGCGTAGCGCACGCTGCCGGTGTTGCCGTGCCAGTTGGCGGCATCGCGGACTCGCATCAGGACATCGTCGAGCGCGACCACCGCCGCGAGCTTCGCCTTGGGCAGGATTGGCGCAAGATCCCTGGTTACGAACGAAACCTCGGCATCGGGTTCGGCCGCGTCGGCGGCGCCGTTGGCATCGCCGGTGGCGGTGGAAGTCTCGGCGCCGACATCGGTCAAGAGGCGCTGGGCGTTGAAGGGCGGAATCTGGGCGCTGAGATCGCTGGTCGCCATCGACAGATTGCCGGAAATCCGCACGAATGGCCGCACCCGCATCACGTCGCGGCTGCCGACGCGGGTTACCGTCGAAACCCGGACCACACTGCGCGAGGCGGTGGAGTCGCCGGGCGGCGGCAGACGGTCGCTCTTGTGAAGGCTGGCGCTGCGGTCGTTGGCGCCGAACGCGCCGCGCAATGCCCCCTCGACGCGTTCCGGCACTTTGGCGAAGGTCATCTCGCCATCCAGCGACGCAAAAACGGCGCCGCCGATCAAAGCCGCGCCGCACAGACCGGTCAGGATGGTGCCGCTGAACCATTGCACGGAAACGCGGCGGCGGTCGATCACCGCGGCTTCGGAACCATCGACGGAAAGCGGCGGTTCGTGGCCAAGGTCGATGACCCCGGTCTCGCGTCCGTAAGCGCTCCCGCGTGGCGTCCTGTGGTTCAAACCACCATCCCCCCAAATACGCTCAACATTCGCAGCGACCTTCCCCCTTTCGCCCCGTATTCGCCCTCTGCAGGGGAGATTCGGGGGCTTGGTGCGCCGCATCGCCGTTCGGGAATCAAACGCCAACGGGTTCGCCGGAGGCTCGAACAACAATGATGTGCAGGTCTCTCGATGTATCCAGGACGCAGGAACGGGGCGACAGGTTGATGCAAGATCGCCGATCCCCCAACGGACGAAACGCCGGCAACCCCCACTGGCATCCGGCGATTCAAT
>DASUIA010000204.1:0-3384 GCA_036273255.1 Bradyrhizobium sp. | reverse complement strand
GGCATGAAATATCTGCCGCGCGAGGTCGCGTTCGGCAAAATGCAGGCGATGGCCGAAGGCGCGGCGCTGGTGCGGACGCAACTAAACCGCTAGCCGCCGTAGAACAAGTTGACCAGCACCATCGGAATCCACGGCACATAGGTGCACAGCAACAACACCCCCACCAGCGCCACCAGATAGGGGATGTTGTCCTTGGTGGTTTCCCAGATGTCGGCCTTGGCGATGGCGCAGGCGGTCATCAGCACGCTGGCAACCGGCGGCGTCTGCTGGCCGATGGCGAGGTTGAGCGTCACCACCAGCCCGAAATGAATGGGATCGATGCCGACCGCGTTGACCATCGGCATGACGATCGGGATCACCAGAATGATCGCCGCCGCCGAGTGCAGGAACATCCCGAGGATCAGGAAGGCGACGTTGAGCAGCAGCAGCACAACGTATTTGTTGTCGGTGATCTGCGTGATGGCGTGGCCGAGCGCCTGCGGCAGCTGCGCTTCGGTGAGGAAGGTGCCGATCAGCGCGGAAGCCGCGACCAGCAGCATCACCACCGCAGTCTGGATGCCGCCGTCGATGCAGGCTTTTTTCAATTCGCGGAAATCGAGATCCCGGTAGATGAAGCCGCCCACGACGACGGCGGCCACCACCGCCATGCCGGCGCCTTCGGTCGCGGTGACGATGCCGCCGAAAATGCTGCCGAGGATGGCGATCGGCAGGATGAAGGCCCACAACGCCTCCTTGAAGGTGCGCCAGACCTCGGATAGCCGGAACGCCTGCTCGCGCGGAAAATCGTATTTGACCGCGTGGTAATAGGCGGCGCCGGCCATCGCCAAAGCGCCGATCAGGCCGGGAATGATGCCGGCGACGAACAGCTTGACCACCGAGGTCTGCGCCATCACGGCGTACAGCACCATCGGGATCGAGGGCGGGATGATGATGGCAAGGCTCGCCGCCGACGACATGGTCGCGGCCGCGACTTCCTTGGAATAGCCGCGGTTCTTCATCGCCGGAATGAGAATGGTGCCGAGCGCGGCGACGTCGGCGACCGCCGAGCCG
Organism: Bradyrhizobium sp.; assembly: GCA_036273255.1. Classification (GTDB taxonomy): domain Bacteria; phylum Pseudomonadota; class Alphaproteobacteria; order Rhizobiales; family Xanthobacteraceae; genus Bradyrhizobium. The sequence goes on along the minus strand of DASUIA010000204.1, from coordinate 2,334 downwards.
GAGATTTCCGCGAAGAACACCGAGGTGCCGATCGCCACCATCGATAGGCCGCCGCGGATGAAGCCGACCAAGGCTGTCGCGAATGCGATCAGCCGCCGCGAGATCGACGAGGCGTTCATGATGGCGCCGGACAAGATGAACAGCGGGATCGCCAGCAGCGGGAAGCTCGAGGCGCCGTCATACATCACCAGCGCCAGATTGGGCAGCATATGCGGGCCCTGGATGACCAAAATGGCGACCATGGCGACGAAGCCGAGCGCGATCGCGATCGGCACGTTGAGCACCGCCAGCGCCAGCATGCCGAACAGCATCAGGGCGATGGTCATCGGCGCGCTCCCTTCTTCGCGGCCGGCTTCCTGCGCTTAGGCTTGAGATTGTCCTTGCGCTCGACGTCGGCAATGGTTGCGGGCGCGCCGTGCGCCATCGCCTCGATCGCCTCGGTGTCGATGAAGCCGGAGCCGCGGGCGTCGCGCAGCAGCTTGGGCATGCGCAGCGCTTCCGCGAGCACGAACAGCGCGGCCCCGATCGGAATCGCCGAAGCGGTGACCCGCTGCGGCATCCATTCCAGGCTGACCAGATTGTCGCCGGCAAGAACGATCAGCACTTCGATTCCGGTCCAAGTCAGCATGATAAAGAAAACGAATACGACGGCTTCGGCGAACAACGTCGCGGCCAGCCGCCAATTCGGCGGCATCGCGTTGACGAAGCCGGGCACGCCGATATGCGCGCCGCGCAGCGCCGCCAGCGCCGAGCCGTAATAAGTGAGCCAGACCAGGCCGACGGAAGCGATCTCGTCGTACCAGGACAGCGAATGCCCGGCATAGCGGAAGCAGAAGCCGGCAATCACCAGCAGCGTCAGGCCGGTCACCAGGATCACGACGATGGCTTCGAGCAGCCGCTCAAAGCCGGCGCGCAGACCATCGAGATTCACCGGACACCCCCAAAAAGAGGCCGCCTCGCGAGGCGGCCTCCCGCATTCGTCGCTAAGATTATTTCCCGAGCGCAAGCGATTTGTCGATCAGCTCCTTGCCGCCGGGAACTTCCTTGGCGAACTCGTCGTAGATCGGCTTGCTGGCGGCGATGAAGGCCTGCTTATCGGCCTCGTTCACCTGCATGCCGGCGTCCTTGAGCTTCTTGAGCAGGCTCTCGTCCAGCCCGGCGGCGATCTTGTACACCTCGGGCTCCATCTCGACCGCGGTGTCCTTGAGAATCTTCTGCACATCGGGCGGCAGCTTCGCCCAGCTGGCTCCGGCGGTGACGTAAGCCGGCGTGTAGACGTGGCCGGTCATCGAGAGATATTTCTGCACTTCGTAGAACCGCGCCGGATAGATCTGCGCCAGCGGGTTCTCCTGCGCGTCCATCACGCCGGTCTGCAGCGCGACGAACACCTCCGAGAAGGCGAGCGGGCTCGGATTGGCGCCATAGGCCTTGAACATTTTCACCCGCCAGGTGCCGCCCGGAACGCGCAGCTTGAGGCCCTTGAGGTCGTCCGGCTTCACTATCGGGTGCTTGCTGTTGGTGATCTGACGGAAGCCGTTCTCCCAGATGGCGATGATGTGATAGCCGGATTTCTCGGCGATCGGCACCAGCGTCGGGTTGACCACCCGGTCGCGGATCTTCGCCATGTGGGTGCGATCCTTGACCAGATAGGGCATCTCGAACACGCCGAAGGCCGGCACCTGCGACGACATCACGGTCGAGGGCAGGGCGAGGTCGACGGTGCCGAGCTTGAGTTTCTTCATCAGTTCGCCGTCGCCGCCGAGCTGGCTCGAGCCGTAGACCACGACCTTGGCCTTGGTGCCGAGCTTGGCGTTGGCGCGCTTGGCGAATTCCTGCGCCGACTGGTCGAACAGCGAGCCCGGCTCGCCGACATGGCCGAATTTGATCTCGGTTTGCGCTTGCGCCGCACCAGCCGAGAGCGCCGCCGCAAAAGTGAACGCGGCGAAAGTTTTCGCTATGTGCATGGAATCCTCCCTGGCGAATTCCGCGCGCCTTCAGGCAAATTCCCGGCCGCGGTGGTTTTGGTTGAGGCCATCAATACAAATCACCGGGGCCAAAGCAAGCAGGCTGACGGTCGCGGGGGTTCCGCTGCAAAAAGCGGTCCGCCCGGCCGGGGACTGGCCAGGCGGACCTTTTGGATCGGCGCGGGATGGACGGGGGCTGACGCCGATCTCAAGACGGTGCGGCCAGATCGGCCGCGCTGGAGATGGGTCGCGCGTCCCGCGCGAAAGGTTCAAGCCGTGCGGACTAGGTGCCCAATAATTGCGCCAGCCATTCCGGCCGGAAATTGAGCCCGAGAAAGCCGGCGGCGCCGAAAAACAGGCCGAAGCCGCC
>DASUIA010000203.1:0-22569 GCA_036273255.1 Bradyrhizobium sp. | reverse complement strand
GTTGGTGCCCGGGCGCATCATGCACCAGGTGTTTTTCGGGGCATAATTGGCGGTTCCGGGCAGCTCGTTCCGGCGCCGCTGACGACTGTGGCGAGAAGCGCGTAAGTCTCTGGAAAAACGAAGGGAAAAACCGCGCAGGGGGGAAGGTTAGGGGTGGTTTGGAGGCCCCTCATGCGCTATATGATTCCTGAGCCAAAACTGACCGGAATCCCCCTTTGTCTGACCCTGAAGATACGAAACCCGGAGAGCCGCCGGCACCCTCGGATATTCGTCCCGTATCCATCCTCGATGAGATGAAACGCTCCTACCTCGATTACGCCATGAGCGTGATCGTGGCGCGCGCGTTACCGGACGCGCGCGACGGCCTCAAGCCGGTGCATCGCCGCATCCTGTACTCGATGTATGAGCAGGGGCATACGCCAGACAAGAAGTACGTAAAGTCCGCCCGCGTCGTTGGCGACGTGATCGGTAAATATCATCCGCACGGCGACCAATCGATTTACGATGCAATGGTCCGGATGGCGCAGGATTTTTCCATGCGCGTGCCGCTGATCGACGGACAGGGCAATTTCGGCTCGGTCGATGGCGATCCACCGGCGGCATATCGATATACGGAAGCGCGTCTCACGCGATCGGCCCTCGCGGTGCTCGCGGACATCGACAAGGACACCGTCGATTTCCAATCGAACTATGACAGTTCCGAGCGAGAACCGACGGTTCTGCCGGCGAAGTTTCCGAACCTGCTGGTCAACGGCGCCGGCGGCATCGCCGTCGGCATGGCCACCAACATTCCACCGCACAATCTCGGCGAAGTGATCGACGCCTGCGTCGCGCTGATCGACGATCCCGCGCTTGGCATCGACGACCTCATCCACTTCATCCCCGGGCCGGATTTCCCGACCGGCGGCATCATCCTCGGGCGCCAGGGCATCCGCTCGGCCTATCATCTCGGCCGCGGCTCGATCGTGATGCGGGGCAAGGTGTCGATCGACACCATCCGCAAGGATCGTGAGGCCATCATCATCTCGGAAATTCCCTACCAGGTGAACAAGGCCACCATGGTCGAGCGCATCGCCGAACTGGTTCGCGAGAAGAAGATCGAGGGCATTGCCGATCTGCGCGACGAATCCGACCGCGACGGCTTTCGCGTCGTGATCGAGCTGAAGCGCGAGGCGATGGCGGATGTCGTGCTCAATCAGCTCTACCGCTTCACGCCGCTGCAGACCAATTTTGCCGCCAACATCCTGGCGTTGGATTCGGGCCGGCCGCAGGTGATGAACCTGAAGGATCTGCTGACGCTGTTCATCGCCTTCCGCGAGCAGGTGGTGACGCGTCGCACCAAGTACCTGCTCAACAAGGCCCGCGACCGCGCCCATATCCTGGTTGGCCTCGCCATCGCGGTCGCCAACATCGACGAGCTCATCCACGTGATCCGGACCTCGCCCGATCCCAATACCGCCCGCGAAACCCTGATGTCGCGCGACTGGCCGGCAAAGGACGTGGCGGCGATGATAACCCTGATCGACGACCCGCGGCATCGGCTCGCCAAGGACGGCACCGCCCGGCTGTCGATGGAACAGGCAAGGGCCATTCTCGACCTGCGCCTGCAACGGCTCACCGCGCTCGGACGCGAGGAAATCTCCGAGGAGCTCGACAAACTGGCGCTGGAAATCAACGACTATCTGGAAATCCTGCGCTCGCGCGCCCGCGTCCAGGCGATCATCAAGACCGAGCTTGCCGAGGTCAAATCCGAATTTGCCACCCCGCGCAAGACCGTGATCATCGAGCAGGAAGACGAAGTCGAAGACGAGGACCTGATCCAGCGCGAAGACATGGTGGTCACGGTCTCGCATGCCGGCTACGTCAAGCGCGTGCCGCTGTCGGCCTATCGTGCCCAGCGCCGCGGCGGCAAGGGTCGGGCGGGGATGCAGACCCGTGACGAGGACTTCGTCAGCCGGCTGTTCGTGGCCTCGACCCACACCCCGGTGCTGTTCTTCTCGTCGCGAGGCAAGGTCTACAAGGAAAAGGTGTGGCGGCTGCCGATGGCGGCGCCGAACGCGCGCGGCAAGGCGCTGATCAACATCCTGCCGCTGGAGCAGGGCGAGCGCATCACCACCATCATGCCATTGCCCGAGGACGAGTCCTCCTGGGGCAATCTCGACGTGATGTTCGCAACCACCGGCGGCAACGTCCGCCGCAACAAATTGTCGGATTTCGTCGACGTCAGGCGCTCGGGCATCATTGCCATGAAACTCGACGACGCCGAAGCCATTGTCGACGTGCAGATCTGCACCGAACGCGACGACGTGCTGCTGACGGCCGCCGGCGGCCAATGCATCCGCTTCCCCGTCACCGATGTGCGGGTGTTCCAGGGCCGTACCTCGATGGGCGTGCGCGGCATCGCGCTGGCCAAGAACGACAAGCTGATTTCGCTTACCATCCTGCGCCACATGGACGCCGATGCCGACGAGCGCGCCGCCTATCTGCGCCGCGCCAATGCGGTACGGCGGGGCGGGGTCGAGGAAGAGGCGGCAACCGATGGGGAGGACGTCTCGGGCGCCATTGAGCTCGGTGAGCAGCGCTATGTCGAGATGTCCGCCAGCGAGCAATTCGTGTTGACGATCAGCGAAAACGGCTTTGGCAAGCGCTCGTCGTCATTCGAATACCGGACCACCGGGCGCGGCGGCAAGGGCATTGTCGCGATGTCGGTCAATGGCCGCAATGGCAAGCTGGTGGCGTCATTTCCGGTCGAGGACAGCGACCAGATCATGCTGGTGACCGACAAGGGCCAGTTGATCCGCTGTCCGGTCGAAGGAATCCGGATCGCCGGCCGCTCGACCCAGGGCGTCATCGTGTTCGACACCGCCGAGGACGAACATGTGGTGTCGGTCGAGCATCTCGGCGATGACGGAGAAAACGGCGAGAACGGGGGTAGCGTCGCGAGTAGCGAGTAGCGAATGGCGAATCGGGCTGGTGCCTCTATTCGCTACTCGCCACTCCCCATTCGCCCCTAAATCTCGATCTCGGTGCCGAACTCGACCACCTGCCGCGTCGGCAGCCCGAAGAACGCGGCGGAACGTTCGGCGTTGCGCTGCAGGAAGGCGAACACCGACTCGCGCCACACCCACATGCCCGCGACGTCCTCGCTGGGAATGATGGTCTCGCGGCCGATGTAATAGGTGATGTCGGTGAGGTCGATGCCCGGCAGCTTGCCCTGCCGGCAGGCGAGCACCAATCCTTGATAGATCGTCGGGTACTGCATGAAGCCGTAATGCAGGATGACGCGGGTGATGCCGGGTATGACCTCGATCACCTCGGCGCGATCCTCTTCGGCGATCCGTGGGGATTCCTCGATCAGCACCGTCACCAGTACCACGCGCTGATGCAGGCAATGGTTGTGCTTGACAAATTGGGTCAGCGCCAGCGGTACGCCCTTGGGCGCCGACGCCAGGAAGACGGCCGTCCCGGACAGCCGGGCATGGCACCGGCTGACAGCGGTCTCGATCAGGTCTTCCTCCGGTTGCCGCAGCGCGCCGCGCGCCCGCTCGACCAGCCTGACGCCGCTTCGCCAGGTCAGCATCAGGAACGCCACGGCGGTCGCGAGCAGCAGCGGGAACCAGCCGCCCTCGAACAGCTTGGTCGAGTTCGCGGCAAAGAAAATGCAATCGATGATCAGGAAAAACCCGTTGACGGCGACGACGATCAGCGGCGAGTAGCCCCACTGGATTGCGACCAGCGCGGCCAGCAACGTCGTGATGGCCATCAGCAACGACACCGCGATGCCATAGGCGCCGGCCAGCGCGTCCGAAGTGCCGAAGCCGATCACGGCCCCGAGCGTCGCGGCGGCGAGCAGCCAGTTCACCAGCGGCACATAGATCTGGCCGATGGCGTGGCTGGTGGTGTGCTTGATGTGCATGCGCGGCAGAAAGCCGAGCTGGATCGATTGCTGAGTCAGGGAAAACACCCCCGAAATGATCGCCTGCGACGCGATCACGGTGGCAATCGCGGCAACTGCGACCAGCGGATACTGCATCCAGTCGGGCGCGAGCTGATAGAAGGGATTGTCGATCGCGCTCGGATCGGTGATCAGCAGCGCCGCCTGCCCAAAGTAATTCAGCACCAGCGCCGGCAGCGCAATGGCGAACCAGGCGAGCCGGATCGGCACCCGCCCGAAATGGCCCATGTCGGCGTACATCGCCTCACCGCCGGTGACCGCCAGGAAGGCCGCGCCGAGGATGGCGAAGCTGATGTGGAAATCCTGGTGGATCAGGAAGTCGAAAGCGCAGAGCGGATTGAGCGCGGCCAGCACTGCCGGGGCCTTGAAAATGCCGTGGACACCGAGCCCGGCGAGAATGACGAACCAGCCGACCATCACCGGCCCGAAGATCTGACCGATGACTCCTGTGCCCTGCCTCTGCATGAGGAACAGGCCGATCAGGATGACGATGGTCACGGGCACGACGACCGGCGCCAGCGACGGCGCGTCGACCTTGAGGCCCTCGATCGCGCTCAGTACCGAGATCGCCGGCGTGATCGCGCCGTCGCCGTAGAGCAGGGCGGCGCCGACGAGCCCGACGATCAGCAGTTGCGCCCGCCACGTTCCGGGCCGGGCGTTGCGCGCCGACAGCAATGCCAGCAGCGCGACGATGCCGCCTTCGCCGCGATTGTCGGCGCGCATGATCAAGAGCGCATATTTGATCGAGATGATCAGGATCAGCGCCCACAGGATCAGCGACGCCACCCCGAGGACGGCCTGAGACGTGACCGCTTGGCCATGAGCGGCGGCCTTGGCCGCTTCCTTCAGCGCATAGAGCGGGCTGGTGCCGATGTCGCCATAGACGACCCCGAGCGCGCCGATCGTTGCCGCGACTGGCAGGCCGCCGGACTTGATTGAATCGGCGACGGGCGTGGCGGTCACTGGCGATCCCCCGGAGTGACCGCGCCTGCAACCGGCGCGGTCAGACGCCAGTCTGCGACGCCCGGCCGCAAATTGCCACCGGATTACTTCGAGGAGATTGACACGCTGCCTTATTGCGCGCGGTCTGCGGTCACCAGCCGCGCCTGCCGGATCACCGCCTTGGTCCCGACCGCGCGCAGGCAGGAAGCTTCGAAATTGGGCCAGGCCTGCTGCGAGCAGTCACGGCCGACCGGGCGAACATCCAGCCGGTCACCCTTGGCGAGAACTTGCGGTACGCTCGCTTCGACCTGCGGAGCAAAGCCGGGAAGGATGGTGAGGGCTGCGGCGACAAATGCGGCAATCGCGACGGCGGAAAGAGCCTTGATCATGACGGTCCCCTGCATTGGGCCTTTGCGGCCCGTTTCGTTGCCGGACTGATAACCAGGGCCGGTTTCCGGATGTCTTCGCAAACGCGGAAAATGGTTTCATTCCTCCGGAGTTTTGTTTCGTCGCACCAGGCGGGAAGAAACATGGCCGGCTCGCAGAGGAGACGCGGCGACCCCGCAAGTGGTTCGGGAGCGGGCCTGAAATACTTGCGGGATTTGCCGAAAGGCCGGGAACCCGGCGGCTTGCGAGGCTGCCCGGGGCGCGGTAGAGGGGGGTATGCCCCGCATCGCGCTGTATCCCGGCTCCTTCGACCCCGTCACCAACGGCCATCTCGACGTGGTCCGGCATGCCGTCGGTCTCTGCGACCGGCTGGTTGTAGCGATCGGCCTCCATCCCGGCAAAAAGCCGCTGTTTTCGATCGACGAACGGCTTGAGATGGCGCAGCGCGTGTTCGAGCCGATCGCCGCCGGCGCCAATTGCGCGCTGGCTTGCACGACCTACGACAACCTCACCGTCACCGCGGCGCGGCAGAACGGGGCGACCGTCATGATCCGCGGCCTGCGCGACGGCACCGACCTCGACTACGAGATGCAGATTGCCGGCATGAACGAGACCATGGCGCCCGAGGTGCATACGGTGTTCGTTCCGGCCTCGGCTGCCGTCCGCCCGATCACCGCCACACTGGTACGGCAAATCGCATCCATGGGCGGCGATGTCTCGGCATTCGTGCCGCCGGCGGTCGCCGCCAGCCTCAAGGCCAAACTCGCCGGTTAGCCAAGGCAGAAGCCGGCCTCCTTCCAATCGGAGTTTTCATGATTCGAGTCCTCGCCGTCATTGTCTCGCTGGTCTGCGCGGCCCCCGCGCTCGCCCAGCCGCTGCCCGCCAATCTGGACAAGCAGAATGCGATCGTCATCGACACCAGCAAGGGCCGCATCGTCATCAAGTTGCGGACCGATCTGGCGCCCAAGCATGCCGAACGCCTCAAACAGCTCGCGCGCGACGGCTTCTACAACAACGTGCCGTTTCATCGGGTGATGGATGGCTTCATGGCGCAGACCGGCGACGGCCAGAATTTCAACGGCACCGGCGGATCGAAATATCCGAACCTGAAGCAGGAATTCTCCAACGTTCACTTCAAGCGCGGGATTGTCGGCATGGCGCGACGCGGCGACAGTGTCGACAGCGCGAACTCGCAGTTCTTCATCATGTTCGCCGATGGCGCGAGCCTCGACGGCCAGTACACCGTGGTCGGCGAGGTGGTGTCGGGGATGGACGTGGTCGACAAGCTCAAGAAGGCGCCGCCGGGTTCGGCAGGCGGCACCGTCACCGATCCCGACAAGATGCTGAAGGTGCAGGTCGCATCCGACATCAAGTGAGCCATGGCAGCCTTGCGCCGACACCTGCTTTGGTTGGCCGCAGCGCTGCTGCCGCTGCTATTCCTGATCACGCCGGTACGCGCCCAGCCAGCCCAGGTCGACACCATCAAGGACGTGTTCGCAAGGCTGCGTACCTGCTGGCGGCCGCCACCGCCCGGGCGGGCCAGCCAGGACATGGACATCACCGTGATCGTCGCCTTCAACCGGAACGGCAACATCCTGGGCCACCCGAAAATCACCTATGAATCGACACAGGCGACCGACAATGACCGGCTGCAGTACCGCATCGCCGTGATGGAGACATTGCAACGCTGCACGCCGATGCCATTTACAAAGGGCATGGCCGGGGCCGTGGCCGGCCGGCCGTTCGCGGTCCGGTTCCGCAATCGCACACCTTCCCTCCAACCGACAGAGAAGCGAGCATGGCTGTTACCGAAAATACTCTGATCCTCGAAACCACGCAGGGGCCCGTCACGATCGAGATGCGGCCGGACCTTGCTCCGGGCCATGTCGCGCGGATCAAGGAGCTGGTGCGCGAGGGCTTTTACGACGGCATCGTGTTTCACCGCGTGATCGAAGGATTCATGGCGCAGACGGGGTGTCCGCAAGGCACCGGCACCGGCGGCTCCGGCAAGAAGCTGAAGGCCGAATTCAACCGGGAGCCGCATGTGCGCGGCACCACCTCGATGGCGCGCGCTTCGAGCCCGGATTCCGCCGACAGCCAGTTCTTCATCTGCTTCGACGATGCATCGTTCCTCAACAACCAGTACACGGTTTGGGGCAAGGTGACCGAGGGAATGGAAAACGTCGACAAGATCAAGCGCGGCGAGCCAGTGAAGAATCCGGACAAGATCGTCAAGGCGCATATGGCGGCCGACGCGGCCTGAACTCGCCGGAGCGCATCGCGCCATGCGCACCGATCTGTTCGATTTCGAACTCCCTCCGGAACGCATCGCGTTGCGTCCGGCGCGTCCGCGCGATTCCGCCCGGATGCTGGTCGTGCAGCCCGGCGCGGTTTTGCGCGACCGCGTCGTTTCGGATCTTCCGCAATGGCTGGAGCCCGGCGATCAGCTCGTGGTCAACGATACCCGGGTGATATCGGCGCAGCTCAGCGGTCGGCGGCTCGGCCGCGAGACCGAGCCGAGGATCGAAGCCACCCTGATCAAGCGCCTCGACGGCTCGCGATGGCGAGCGCTGGTGCGGCCCGCGAAGAAGCTGTCGCAGGGCGATGTGGTGCGCTTCGGCAACGAGGGCAGGGTCTGTCTGCTCGGCCATCTCGACGCCGAGGTCGAGCACAAGGGCGACGATGGCGAGATCACGCTGTCGTTCACATTCCACGGACCGACGCTTGACCAGGCCATCGCCGATCTCGGGGCGCCGCCGCTGCCGCCCTATATCGCCTCGAAGCGGCAAGCCGATGAACGGGACGCTGCCGATTACCAGACCATGTTTGCCGTCAATGAGGGTGCGGTTGCCGCGCCGACCGCGGGATTGCATTTCACGCCGGCGCTGGAGCAGGCGCTGCGCGACCGCGGCGTCGGGATTCACCGGATCACGCTGCATGTCGGCGCCGGAACCTTTCTGCCGGTCAAGGCGGAAGACACCGCCCGCCATCGGATGCATGCCGAGTGGGGCACGATCTCCGGCCAGACAGCCGACGCGCTCAATGCGGCAAGGCGCGAAGGCGCCCGGATCGCCGCCGCAGGCACCACCTCGCTGCGGCTTCTGGAAAGCGCCACGGCGGAGGACGGCACGATCGAGCCGTTCGCCGGCGAAACCGATATCTTCATCAGGCCGGGTTATCGCTTTCGCGCGGTCGACATTCTCCTGACCAACTTTCATCTGCCGCGTTCGACGCTGTTCATGCTGGTAGCGGCGTTCAGCGGCCTCGAGACCATGCAAGCGGCCTATGCCCATGCGATCGCGAGCGGCTACCGGTTCTATTCCTATGGCGACGCCTGCCTGTTGTTTCGTGCTAAATCCGGCGAATGACGATCGCCAATCATTTCGAGTTGCTGGGAAGCGAGGGCCAGGCCCGGATCGGCCGGCTGACGACGCCGCACGGGCCGGTGCGGACGCCGGCCTTCATCCCGGTCGGCACCGCCGGCGCCATGAAAGGACTGCACTGGCGCGAGGTGCGCGACGCCGGCGCCGACCTCGTGCTGGGCAATACCTACCATTTGATGCTGCGGCCCGGCGCCGAACGGGTTGCCGCGCTCGGCGGCCTGCAGGTCTTCACCGGCTGGCAAGGCCCGATGCTGACCGACTCGGGCGGCTTCCAGGTCATGTCGCTGTCGGCGCTGCGCAAGGTCAGTGAAAATGCCGTCACCTTCCGCTCCCACATCGACGGGACCCGGATTGAATTGTCGCCGGAACGCTCGATCGAGGTGCAGCGCCTGCTTGGCGCCGACATCGCGATGCAGATGGATGAATGCGTGCGGCTGCCGGCCGAGCGCGGCGACATCGAGCGCGCGATGCAATTGTCGCTGCGCTGGGCCGAGCGCAGCAAGCGCGCGTTCGAGACGGCGCCGCCCGGCTACATGCTGTTCGGCATTGCCCAGGGTGGCGACGTGCCGGAACTGCGCCAGGCCAGCGCACGGAGCCTGGTCGATCTCGGCTTTCACGGCTACGCGATCGGAGGCCTCGCGGTCGGCGAACCGCAATCGGTGATGCTCGCGATGATCGACGAGGTTATCCCGATCCTGCCGCAGGATCGTCCGAGATATCTGATGGGGGTCGGCACCCCCGAAGACCTGCTGGAGGCGGTGGCGCGCGGCGTCGACATGTTCGATTGCGTGATGCCGACCCGCAACGGCCGGCACGGCGTGGCGTTCACGCGGTTCGGCCAGATCAATCTGCGCAACGCCCGACATGCCGACGATCCACGGCCGCTCGACGAAGAGAGCGCGTGGCCCTCGACCCGCGATTGTTCCCGGGCCTATCTGCATCATCTCGTGAAATCCGGCGAAACGCTGGGCGCGATGTTGCTGTCGGAGATCAATGTCGCCTATTACCAGCGCCTGATGCACGACGCCCGTGATGCGGTTTCGCAAGGCAGATTTGCAAGCTTTTGCGACAGCACGCGCGCCGGATGGGCCAAGGGCGATATCGCGCCGCGCTAGATTCTGTCTGTGATACCAACGGCCTGCGTAATTGACTCGTCATGCCCGCGCTTGTCGCGGGCATCCACGTCTTGAAAGCCGAACAGCATCAAAGACGTGGATGGCCGGAACAGGTCCGGCCATGACGACGATATAGAGAGACATCATCCGGGGCCGTTGGTATGATTCCTAAGAACCGGGCTCAGACCGACATCAAGCGCTCCGCCGTCATTGCTTCGCTCGCGCTCGCAATGACGGTTTTGCCCTAATTGTGGGCAGACCGTTTGAGCGAATGCTTGGTGACGAAGCCGTAACCGCAGGTATCGCAGGTCCAGAGGTAGCTGATGAAATTGTTCGAGAGGTAGGCGGACGCTTCCGCGGCCACCATTGATTCCGCGCAAACCGGGCACGTCGGCAAATCACATCCACGCGGGTCGGGGTTAGACGCGACGGTCGACAGGACTTCAGCGACTGCTGGCATCGTGACCTCCTTGCGATCTGAACCTTGGCTCTGCACTCCCACTTATACACGGGTTTATTTGACGATGTCGCAACACAAATGCGTTGGTTCGGTGATCATCAGTTCACGAAATCGCTTGGTCGCCCCTCTCGAGCAGTTGTCCACAGAAAAATGTTTGTACGCAATGCGAACCGCGTCCCGCTGCCGCAGCGCACAACGGCGCTTCTGCGTTCGTCGCGCGCGGTCGCCGACGGCGCGCTGATCACACCGATCTCGCAAATCACGCTTGGACCGCACGACGGCCGGCGCGCGGTCGCAATTTGCTCAAGAAGCAAGGGGCAAAATGCCTATCGTCGGCGGCTGGCCGGATGTACGCCAACGCGGGCCAAAGAAACCCCGGAGAGTAATCTCCGGGGCTTTGCCCGGGACCCCCTTCACATTCCCGGGCGCTTGCGATGTTTCCAGTCGCCAATCCGCGCTTGCTGCCGGATATTGGAACTCCATTTGTCGACCAGCCTATTTGAAGGAAATTTACCGTGCCGGATCAACCGCGACGCCCCAGAACCCTCAACGATGCCCGTACCGAAGCGGAAGCGGCGTTCAAGCGAACCACGACCAAGCTGCCGGAAGCGCCGGCCCCAAAGACGGCGCTGCCGGGCGTGAAGGAACTGGTTTCGCTGCGGATCGATCAGGACGTACTCGAACACTTCCAGGCGGATGGTCCGGGCTGGCAGGACCGGATCAACGATGCGCTGCGAAAGGCGGCGGGGAAGTAATCCGAGGGAACAAGACGGTCCTTGTGAACAATCGTCTAGTGGAATATTCCGCCCACCACGCCGCCGATGAAGGCACCAGGACCGCTCAGCGGACCGCCGCCATGATGGCGACGACCGCCGCCGCGGTGATGCCGCGCCTGTTTACCGTCGGAATCGTCGTTGGCGCGGGCGTCCGTGGTCGTGACGATTTCGGCGAGCAGCGCCTTGTACTGCAGCGTGTTGAGGAAGCCGGTCGAGGGATAGCCGCGCGCAGCCTGCCAGCGCGTAATGACGGCGCGGGTCGATTGATCGAACTTGCCGTTCACCCTGGTGTCGAAGCCGAGCCGGGTCAATCGCCGCTGCACGTCACGCCGTTGCGCCCTGTCGAGTCCGATCTGGTCTTCGGTGACCTGGGTGGCCTCCGCCGTGAAGGTAGCGGGATCGGGTCCGATCGACAGATTGCGCGTCGCGGTCGATGGTCCGTTCTCCAGTGCGGCGATACGGGCCAGCGCCAGCGACTTGAACTGCCCGTTGGGATAATTGCTCAGATAGGCGTTGAGCTCTTCAGGCTTGTTCGATTGCTTGACCGAACGCCAGAACTCGAGTTCGACATCGGTCGCGCCGCTGGTCGAGGCCATCGCGGGAGCGGCAGAAGATTGCGACGCAGCATTGGCCGCCGGCGCCGGATTGAGATAGACCGAGCCGATCAAATTGGTGTGGCCCCAAGGCAGTTGACCCTTGTTGGTCTCTTCATTGACCTGGGCCCGGACTTCGGTCATCGCCTGCTGGATCTCGACACCCGGCTGCGTGATGTGATCAATGAGGGCGCGTGTGAACGGGCTGTCGTCGCCTTCCTGCCCGTCGAACGCGACTTGCCCGGGCCCGGTGGCGAAGGCGATCAGCGTTCCCTCTCCGGATTTCATTTCGGCGAGACCGGACTGCGCGCTGACGCTGCGGGTCGCGGAATTCGACTTGATCTTGGCCGCGAACGGATTGTCGCGGCAGGCATCGAGAAATACCAGCTTGACCTTGGCGTCGCCCATGGTCTGGCCGAGCGTGAGATCGATGTTGATGGCGGCGCCGAGCTTGACGTCCATTTCCGATTTGATGTCGGCATCGACCGGCAGCAGATAATTGGTGCCGCTGATGGCGATGCCGTGGCCGGCATAGAAAAACACCGCGACGTCGGCTCCCTCGGCCTTCTTGCCGAATTCCAGCAGCAATTCCGTCATCCTGTCGCGGGTCAGGTTGATGCCCTCGACGACATCGAAACCGACATTGCGCAGCACGCCCGCCATTGCCTTGGCATCGACCGGCGGATTGGCAAGCCGGGCGACATTCCGATAGGCGCCATTGCCGACGACGAAGGCAACGCGTTTGTCGGCCCTGGCCGCGTCGGCGGCAAACGACAGGCAGATCAGCGAAAGAAAAAGCGTGAAATAACGCATGGAAATTCCCCTGGCCGGGTCGTGCAATTTCAGCAGCAGCGGTGCGGTGAGATTACACGAAAATACCACGCCCGGCGTCAGAAAAGGTCACCGCGCCGGCCAACTCCGCTGGCCGCCGAGCGTGCTCCGATCATCGCGGCTTCGACCGCGTCTGTGTGGTCGAAATCACAATCGGGAACGCGAACGATCAGGTTGCCGCGCGCGCGGCAACCGCCGTCGGGGTTTTCAGGTTCAGCAAATTGCCGGTGAGGATCAGGATCGCGCCGAGCACGGTGAAAGCGTCCAGCCGTTCGGAATAGATCAGCCAGCCCGCGGTTGCGGTGAGCGGCACCCGCAGGAAGTCCATCGGCACAACGATGGTCGCATCGGCGTGCAGCATGGCGCGTGCCATGCAGTAGTGGGAGAATGTCCCGCAAAAGGCGATCACGACGGTCCATCCCCATACGCTGGCCGATGGCCATCGCCAGAAATAGAGCGCCGGGAAAAACCCGGCGGCGGACTGAATGACCAGCATCCAGAAAATGATCGCCAGCGTCCTTTCGGTACGGGTCAGCGACTTCATCATGGCCACCGAGATACCGAATCCCACCGCGGCCGCGAGCGCGATGAGCTGGCCGGGATTGATCTCGCCTGTGGCGGGACGAACAATGACGAACACGCCGATAATCCCGAGCACGATCGCCGCGATCTTCCAGACCGTCATGCGTTCGCCGAGAAAGCTCGCCGCGAGAATGGCGGTCCAGATCGGCATCGTGAACTCGATCGACACCACCTGGCCCAGCGGAATGAGCGTCAGCGCAAAGAACCAGCCGAGCTGGGCGCCGTAGTGAACGAGATTGCGCCCGATATGCTGCAACGGACGCGAGGTCTTCATCGCCGCAAAACCTCCGTTGCGGCGGATCAACGGATAGAGCATCACGAAGCCCAGGGTCGAGCGCAACTCCATGAGCTGGAACACATTCAGTTCGCGCATCGCTTCGCGGCCGGCGACCGCCACGATCAGCATCAAGCTGAGCCAGCCGGCCATCCACGACGCGGCCCTTGGCTTTGAAGGTGTTCGGTCCATCCGGGAATTACCGTGCATGCCGCGGCAGGCGCGGCGGAAAGGGTGGGAGCAACCGGTATCGGCGACCCCTTGCGGATTTGCAACGCGCAAATTTGCCCGGCCCGGTTCGGTCCCTTGTCCGATGCATTTTCTGAATGCGAACCGGTACACACTTCGTCCGAAAACGCGGTAGGATCGAGGTCGACATTGGCTTTTGGAGGCTCCCCCCATGCGTATCTTGCAACCGGCCGAATGGACCAAGCCGCGCGGCTTCTCGCACGGTATCGCGGTCGATGGTCCCGGCCGATGGATCGTGCTCGCCGGCCAGACCGGGGGAGATGAGAAGGGGGAATACCAGCCGGATATGGCCGCACAGGTGGGGATTGCGCTGCGTCGGATCGTCAAGCTGCTTGCCGAGGCCGCCGCCGGTCCCGAGCACATCGTTCGGCTAACCTGGTATTTGACCAGCCGGAGCGAATACGAAGCCGCGGGCCCCGGCATCGGTGCGGCGTGGCGCGAGACGCTCGGACGAAATTTTCCGCCCTCGACGCTGCTTTACATCGATGGGCTGGTCGATCTCCGGGCAAAGGTGGAGATTGAAGTTACCGCGTTCGTCCCGGCTTCCCCGGCCTGAGGCGGAGCCCGCGTCAGGAGCGGGTCAGCGAGATCGTGGCGCCCCGGAATCCGTTCTCGGACTTGATCACGACCGACTGGCGGTTGCCGCGCGTGGTCAGCGAGATGCTCGCGGTGAATCCGGGCGCGCTCGCGACAACCTGGAAATTGCCGTTGCTGCCGCGTCCCTCGATGTTGCCGTTGACGCCCCGGCTGCTCTCGCTCCAGGTCCCGGACAGCGATCCGCGCTCGGAAATGACATTGGTCTTGAGATCGAATTTGTAACTGTCGCTGGCGCACACCAGGGTCTGATTGAGGCCGGCGCCGTTGTCGCCGACCGCGTAGGAGGCGCGGCACCGAATGCGTTCGGTCGAGCCGTCGTCCAGCGTGACCGTGCCGGCGCCGGACCAGTATCCCGCCAAGCCGATGAACGGGCCCGATTGCGCGTAGCTGGAGGAGCCATAGACCGCGACGGCAAACAATGTAACGGCCGTCAGGATCAAATGCCGGATCGCGACGAGAACACCATGGATGCGGCCGGCATTACTGCCGTGACGCTTCCCATCGACCGCTGCACGGTACGCCCGCTGATGCCCCATTCCATTTCCCCGATCCGGCGTTGCCATTGAGTTGGCCGTTTGCATATGCACCATGGATTGAGACACGCACAAGGCCTTCGCGTCCTACGCTGCCGGTAACATCCGCTCCGGCCGCAGAAACCTTTCCATCGGTCACGGTGAGGACGGAACTGGTCGAGGGTTCGCAGCGGCCGGACTTGGTCACAACCGTGACACTCCACAGGCCGTCATAGGGCGTTTGTGCCGCCGCGGGCGCAGCAACGAGGCCGGCCGCGATGGTCATTGCCGAACCGAACAATGCGGTTTTGAGGCGGTCTTGGCGCATGAAAAATGGTTCCCGATGTGTGTGATCCCTTGACTTATCCCGGCAGAATGTGTCCAAAATTTGCTGCATTGCAAGGCAGTAAATTGTTCCACTATTTCAATCACATATAGTTGAGTTGGGGGTCATTGGGAACAACCGCGACTGATGGGGGGCCATGGGCGCGGGCCGTTGCATCTACGGCGACAGGCTGGGCGCCCTGGTCGCGAATTGTTCGTCCTGGGGCTTGGCCGGAAGGCTGCGGTGGGCTTTGGCGTGGTCGATCACTTCGGCGAGCAGCTTTTGACCAAGTGGCGCCAGCGCGCGTTCCCATAGTTCCCGGGCGGTCTCGCCTTTCTTGACAAAGCACCACTCCTGCGCCGCGATGGCTCCGGCGTCCATGCGGTCGGCGAGGTGGTATACGGTACCGCCGGCAATCGGATCGTTTTCGCGGATCGTCCACTCAACCGCCGCGATGCCGCGGTGCCGGGGCAGCAGCGAGGGATGATAGCCGATGCCGCCGAGTTTTGCGGCCGCAAGGGCCTCGTGACTGATGCGGGCGTGGCTATGGGCGGTGACGATCAGGTCGGTTCCAGGCGCGATCTCTCGAGCCTCCACCAGTTTCGGGTTGGCCTGGACAATCACCTCGATCCCGGCGTTGCGGGCTGCCGCGGCGAGGCGGTCATCGGCGTCGGCCACCACCACCCTGACGATGTCGACGCCGCGCTGGCGCAGCATGTCGAAAGTCGTCACGCCGAAATGGCGGGAGCCGACGAGGGTAATCCTCATGATGGGCCTTCCAATTGTGACGGTGATGCCGACGTGACATCCGGCGCAGGCCGCATCAATGCCATAGATGACCTCGGCGCGGGGGTGCCGTCGTCGGTTCGGCCCGCCTCGATCCACATGTTTTCACGGGCCGGGCCGGTGCAAACTTCCTCACGCCGACCCGTGTCCGAATCGGCGGCCGGACGCCCGCTATTGAAGGCGCCCGCATTCGGGGGCAATGTAGCCTCCAATGTTTTCAGGACCGCAGGCCCGGTATGGGCCGTTTTCGCCACCATCCGGGGCCGGCCTTGCCGGCCAGCCATGCCGGAGGACACCGTGATGACATCGAAATGGATTGCGTTCCTTTTCTGCGCCGTCGCACTCGGCGGTTGCTGCGCATCGGGAAGCGGCTGCTATGCGCCGGCAACGGGATCGCCGGTGGCTTGGGACGGTCTGGGACCCTCGCCGGATCTGGCATCCCTCCCGGACGAGGAGCCCGCGGTAGTCGCGGACAGAGCAGGGGCGAGCGAAAGCCGGGCAAAGAGGCCGGCGAAAACGGTCGTCAGGCCCGCCGGTGGCGCCACGGCCGCCTCCACCGTCAAGCCGCACTCGGATGAGTGGTGGGCGCGCAAAGAGGCGGAAGATCGCGACGCCGACAAGGCGCTGACCAGAAAGCTGATCATTTGCCGCGGTTGCTCGTCGTCGGCGCCAACCACGGACGAAGGGGTAGCCGGCAGCGCGGCGCGCTGAACTTCACTCCGCGCTGAACTTCACCTTGGGCGCGGCGCTGGTTACTACTCCTGATTCGCATTGCGGAATAATCCTCAACCTGGAGGCGAGGACAATCCGATTCCGCAGTGTTTTTTGCACCGGCGCGACCGCGTCGGAATCCGGACGAAGACGGTTCGTTAAATCTATGATGTTTGTATAGGAAGGCCGCACCGCCGCGCGGCCGAACAGCCGGGTGCCGCCTTTTCACCTACCCCAGAGTGCGAGCGCTCGGCTGTTTGTCATGTCCCGTTGCTGGCTTACTACCTAATTGGCGGCGCCGACAACCCCTCATCCGTGGCTCCTGCGGTCCGATCGGGATCGAGAGGGACGGGCAGGCGATCACGCGCGGCGAAACCAGGCCGGATTCAGTCGGAGACGCGATCCTCGCCGAGCAACCAGGCGTGGACGATCTGCCATTTGTCCCGGCCCCTCGACGAGAATTTCAGCAGTCTGGAACGCGTATCCTGCAGCTCAAAGAAGAACTTGAGCGAGTCCCTGCCGGTCGCCTTGTCGGTTCTGATCGGCTGCCTCTTGATCCAGCTATCCCATTCCTGAATCAACAGGCGTTTTGCTTCTTTCTGTTTCATGATACGCCGCACGCCCTCTTATCTGAGGCGCCGGCAGAGTTCGAGCAAAAGATTACAAAACAGTTTTTCGTGATAATGAAAGTCGGCGGTAAATCGCGGGCTCGAAAAGCGACATGCGCAAAACAAAAAGATCGCCCGAAGGCGATCTTTCTGCAGCGCTGACGGACGTCAGGCTACGCGCCGATACCGCCGATCTTGATACCGCACCACATGGCGCGACGTTCATCTACGCCGCACTCGCTCGCTCTGTGAAGCAAAAAAGGAGGCCCTGCCGCGAGGAACACCGGGAGCGTTGCACCAATGACACGAAAAAGCCGCACGTGGGAGCCTGGGCAGCTTCCAAAATCCGCCGCGGCGAAAATCTTGCCAAAGAGTTGCCATATCGAAGGCCACTGATGGTTTGGAGCGCGTGTCCCGGATCATTCGCGGCGTCCAAGGAGATGACGACCCAAGATCAGACCGGCAATCGGTGGTGGGAGGACAGATGGCCAAGAAGGGAATTACCGGCCACGACGAATGGGTGATCACGGAAGCGCTGGCGACGGCGCTGGTCGCGCTGGAGCAGTTGCCGCCGGTCCACCAACCCCGCACGCATATGGATGACGTCCGGAAACTGCTCGCTGCCGGCTGCCAACCCGGAAGCCTGAACCTTCATCTTGCCCAGGCAAAGTGCCGATTGTTTCCGGGGTCCGATCCACTGTCCATCTATCGGGAATACGGGCTGGAGGACGAACAGGGCTGACACCGTGCGGCGGCGCGCCGGATCGGCTTCAATTGGCACCCAGCCATGTGGGGCCGCGATCAGCTAAACGCGAAAGCAACCAGGCCGGAGCAAAGCAGAACAACACCGGCAACTGTCACAGCAAGGAAACTGTTGGAAGCGAATTCTTCACGCATGGCACACCACTCACCGCGAGGGATCACTGGTCACCGTTTGGGACATCTCGCCCTGACGGACAGAACGACAGGCTTCATTGCACAGTCAAAAGGATTCCCGTCGACGCGGCCGGTTTTGGCCGGGCTGATGATTTCAGGCAACACCCCTGGCTTTCAGCGCCGTAGGCGTCGATGGCTTCGCGCGAAGCGGGGCCGTTCGTGAGAAGAAAGCCAATTAAATCAACAAGCTAAATTGCGATTCTCATCCCATCGGGACCAAGCCGGTCTTGGAGCGGGCTGCCGAGTTAAGTTCACTTTTGTACATTCTGGTCGGAACGAAATCCCCGGTCTTGCGCTTACCCTGATCAGGCGGTGGGGACCCCGGGACATTGGAAAACTTGCCAAATATTCTGGTCGTGGACGACGACCCATTGCTCCAGCGGATCGCTGAAGAGGCCTTGAGGGATGGCGGTTTCGAAACCGTCGTCGCCGCTTCAGGAGAGAAGGCAGTAGAACTGCTCGATACTGCCGATGGCAAATACCGGGCACTGGTGACCGACATCAATTTGGGACGCGACCGGATGAGCGGCTGGGATGTTGCTCGTCGTGCCCGCGAGATCGACGCCAAATTTCCGGTTGTCTATATGAGCGGAGAGAGCGCGGAAGACTGGTCGGCCCGGGGCGTTCCCTACAGCATCATGCTCTCCAAGCCGTTCGCACCAGCGCAACTGGTTACCGCTGTCTCGCAGGCTCTCAACGATGTGCCGCCCGCCACCTAGGCCGGCGTGCCGTCTGCAGCTTGCGGCAGCGGCAGACCATTGGCGCCGGAGCAGGGCATCCTGGATTTCGTGCGTGCCGGGTTGCGAACAAAGCAGTGGATCAACGGCGCAAGGGGCGTAGAATTCCCAGGGTTTTCGAGGGGGAGGATTCGATGCGATTGGCTCTTTTCTTATCGGTCACGATTTCGCTCGCGCTCGGGTGTTCGGTCGCAGTGGCTCAACAATCTCCCGACGGTCCGGGCGGCAAGCCGGTCGGCGATACCATCGGCCATCCGCCGCCGCTGCCCGGTCCGCCGCCCATCCCCGAACCGCCGGCAAAAGCGTCGCCGCCACCGACGGCTTCCCCGCCTCAGGCAAGCGAACCGGCAGCGAAAGGCTATACCGGCGCCTATGCGCCGGCCGGAACGCCGCCGACCCCGTACTCCACCGGTCCATTGCCACAATCCAGCGAGGGGCCGGGTTTGAACACGGTTGGGCCCGACGGGGTTTCCACCCGAACGGTCAAGGCGGTTCCTTGCGGCACCGTCGCCCGCGAGACCGATGGAACGACGACCTGTGTCGGAATCCCGGATCAAGCTTCGAGAAATCAAAGTTCGGGACGGCGCCGGCGCTAGCTTTTTGTTCTGACGCGTTTTCTTCACGCGAACCGGTACCCGCTTCGCTCGAAGACGTCATGGGAGGCGGGGATCCCCGCGGAAATGGAAGCCCTGCCCGATGGTATTCAAGGGGCAGGGCAAGTTTTCATTGGTGCGTCGTGACTCTGCACAGAGCCGACGGGCGAACCATTGCACATCTGAGGTTCAATGGGGTCGGGAACGATTGCCATTGCCGAGGGCAGAATTTCCTGGTCTCGGTCTGCCGACTGCGTCGCATCATTGTGAACGCGGCGAGATAGTCGAATACGGACCTGCTCACTACCTGACGAGCAGTCAGGTGGCAACGCAGCATGCAGCAACACAGCCCTCTCATCCCCGTCATCGTAGCCCTGATCATCGCAGTGGTGGGTCAAAGCATCATCCTGTTCGGCGATTTCGGTCCGGGCAGCCGACCGCAGGGCAACGGGATGATCACCTCGGCAGCAGTGACGCGGGCAGGCGCGACGGAGATACCGGCGGCGCCGTGAAAGCTGCCGGGCGGCAAAATTTGTCGTTCGTTTGGCTGGTGTAGCGCAAAACCCGCTCCGGCGGACCCGTCGGAATTTCGGGCTATAGCGGTATTGGCGGCTAGAAGGATCCAAAATCGAGGCCGTATTTCGCCATGCAGAGGATGGCGATCAAGCCAACGCCGCAGAATATCGCGATCCTCCAAAAACTGTCGTCAGTGGCTCGCTGTTCCGGACGTGCGCTGACGAGAACGTTTGCAATCGTGTTCATGGCAACCTCCTGAATCGTTGGAGGCTAGGTTATGCCGGACGCTCGTTTCCGGAGGTCTTCGCCGGATCAGGAATGAGGTTTCGTTCGCCGGATAAATGGTTTCGAGAGCCGCGAAGCCACGAAACCGCTTCACGGAATTGAGATCGGTGACGGGCCAGTCCCGAACAGTCGCTGACACCACTGGAAGAAGCACCGGACAACGGCCGGACGCGCGCCAAGACGGCGTCGACGTGGAGCGAACAGGCGCGGGGCTTCCGTCTCGCGCTCTCGACACCACCGGATCGCGGCCGACCGTCAATATCGATAATACCGAGGCCTGTTCTGAAATCGCCGAGGCACAGTCCCGTTCGGGTAGCAGCGGCCATCCCGAACATCCAGGTCCGCGCCATCACCGCATTCCACCGGATATCGGCCACCGCGGTAATAGCCTCGTCGAGCGGCCTGCGCGCGCGGCGGCAAATAGCCATTGGGATAACACATGCCGTCACGCGCGCTGAGGTCCCAGCCGTCGCCGCACGGCGGTGGGTGTACCGGAACGCCATACTGCACTCGTTCAAGCAGCGGCACATCCGATCCCGGTGCAGGAGAACTTCCAGCGATCTGAGCAGCCAGCGCCAATCCGACCAAGCTTGCGAACATTATTGCCTCCGGGTGGTCCCAAGATCCCTGGAAATCCAGGTTCGAAGATAATCGCCGAACAGCATATTTGGTTCGGTCCGGCGTGTTATTCTAGGAATCGCCGAGTCGTCATCCGCGCTTCACTCTCCTGCCAGCGTTCGAGGGAATGCGTGGGCAGGTTTGCCGGCGAGTGGCAATGGTTGCCGGCGGGACGTATAGGCGGGTAGCCCCTCGTTCAGAAGTGCCGCGAGTTTCGGGGCGTCATTCCACAAAACGATGCTCTGATGCGTTCCGGTGATGACGTCGTAATGCAATTTGCCGGGCACGACGAGGTGAGTCCATTTTTCCTTGAGTCTCTGGTTGTACTCGAGACTCGACTCGAACACCCAGGTCTGACCGTCGTAGGTTTCGGGCTGATAGGCGCAAACTCCGGCATACAGTCGGTGCATCGCGTTCTGGTGGGCTGGGGACAGGTTTCCATAGCCCTTGATTATATTGCTCACGATGTCCGGCTCCCAGCCGCATATTTTTCTCATGATGGCGACGAAGGATTTTTGGCCAAATTCCCTTGCCAGGACGAACATGGAATCCTTGCGTTCCTGGCTTCGATTGTTATGAGACCAGATTTTAAATCTGCGGGTGATGGTGTCTGGCGCGTTGTCGATGCCGGTATTTTCGGGCACTGAATCAAAGGAGAGCAGCACCACTACCTCGCGCCCGCGCGCCCGCATCTGATGTGCGAGTTCAAGCGCCGATACGATGCCCGCCGACCATCCGCCGATCGCCACCGGCCCTTCCGGTTGAAATCTATCCAGTTCGTCCGCCAGCAGGCCCGCAAGTTCCTTGATGAAACCCGCACTATCCGATTTGCATTTCTTGATCGGCAGATTGAAGGAATAGCAAGGCTGGTCGGCATCGAGGAGGCTCCCCAATCTGAGAAAATCGCCGGGGATGTGAACCAGCGAAGGTATCAAATAAAGTGGAATCCTCGTGCCGCTTGGCTTGATCGGCCAAATCGTTTGCTGAGGTTTCTTGCCTGCGAGAATGAGCGCGCTTTGAAAAAACGTATGGCCCTTTGTTCCGCTATTTTTGTCGACCGTCCCGGAACTCATGCTACGCATCCTTTAAAACAAAGAGAAAAGAGTCGACCCCAGGACTTGGAATTAACGAAACCGGATTATGCATATTTTTCGACATTGAAATACTTTCATGACGCGCATGGTCCCGTCGCAAACGTCTTTGCCCGATGTTTGTAACCCCCGAAGCTCGACCTCGACCGGGAGCGCGTGGCCGAAACTGTCGTTATATAACTGATTTCATTTGATTATTTGATGGGCTCGGAGATCCTCGAACCCTCGATCCCCTTATTAAATATATTTTCAATAGGCCGTGAAGCCAATGCCGAAGAAAACCAGGAATCGTCATTGCGCTCGACGTCGCTTCACCGAAATGGAAATGGCTTTTTTGTATTCCGCGGCTTGCCGATTGACCGTTGCCGCAGGTCCAGCGGCGTGTTCGCCATTTTCGCGCCGAACAGGATCACCCGAGTTTGCCCGAACGGATAGTGGACTCCGATGACGCCGATTGGTTCGGACGTTGGCCTCGATCGGAAGCTCAACCGGGCGGCTGGCGGCACACGCCAGGAGGTTGAGGCGCTAACGCGGAATTAATCTCGTCAGCCCATAATCTATTTTTGGTAGGGTGCCGCGTAAGGAGCCGTCGCGAGAGACGATCCAGCGGCGGCTCCTTTTTTGTTCACTCATTTGAGGTCAATGCGCTGTGACCAAGACATCGGAAACCCAGAGCCAAACCGAACAACCCGCATCCACGGCGCCGA
>DASUIA010000202.1:0-25293 GCA_036273255.1 Bradyrhizobium sp. | reverse complement strand
CAGGCATCAGCACTTGAATGGGCATAGTGGCTCCGGAGATTTACTCTTTTGTCTCTTCAGGCTTGCGCGTTCAGCGATAGACGTCAGTGTAAAGTTCAGCCGCATCGGGCTCGGGGTCGTGCTGGGCGAAATCGGCGGCATTGTTCACGATCTCGCGTACCTCGGCGTCGATCGCCTTCAGCTCCTGCTCGCTCACCTTGGCCGCCAACAGCCGATTGCGAACCTGTTCGATGGGATCCTGATCGTGGCGGACCTTGTCGACTTCCTCGCGGGTGCGATACTTCGCCGGGTCCGACATCGAATGGCCGCGGTAGCGATAGGTCTGCATTTCCAGGATATAGGGTCCATTGCCTTCGCGGCACCAGGCAACCGCCTCGTCACCGGCGGCCTTGACCGCGCGGACGTCCATGCCATCGACCTGTTTGCCCGGAATGTTGAAGGAAATGCCGCGCTTGGAGAAGTCGGTCTGGGCCGACGAGCGCGTCACCGACGTCCCCATGGCGTAGCGGTTGTTCTCGATCACATAGATCACCGGAAGCTTCCACAGCTCCGCCATGTTGAAGCTCTCATACACCTGGCCCTGGTTGGACGCGCCGTCGCCAAAATAGGCCAGGCTGACAAAATCGTTGCCACGGTAGCGGTTGGCGAACGCGAGCCCGGTACCGAGGGAGACCTGGGCGCCGACGATGCCGTGACCGCCAAAGAAATTCTTCTCCTTGCTGAACATGTGCATGGAGCCGCCCTTGCCCTTGGAGTATCCGCCACGGCGGCCGGTCAGTTCGGCCATCACCCCCTTGGCTTCCATGCCGCAGGCCAGCATGTGACCGTGGTCGCGGTATCCGGTTATGACCTGATCGCCTTTCTTCAAGGCCATCTGCATGCCGACGACGACCGCTTCCTGGCCGATATAGAGATGGCAGAAGCCACCGATCGCGCCCATGCCGTAGAGCTGGCCGGCCTTTTCCTCGAACCGGCGGATCAGCAGCATGTCGCGTAGTGCGGCCAGTTCCTGTTCCCTGGTAAATTCCGGCGGCGTGTCGCTCGCTTTGTCGTGCCCTGCTTCTTTCGCGACGCTTTTCTTCGGTGCGGCCATGGCAATTCCGGATCAGAGAGTGGGTGACCCTCTCTAACCCAACTCAAACCGCCATGAAAGGATTGCGTGTGCGCCCGAAAATGTCAGGGATGCCGCAGTGCAACCGGCACGAAACTTTTGAAATTGTTTCCGCCGGTATTTGAAATTTGACGCTCAGTTCGGATCGACGGGCCGAACCAGATCGTGCGGATTGACGTAGTCGAGCTGATAGCGCGCGCGCTCGTCGAGCATGTCCGGATCGACCCGGTCGGACCGCAGCAGGGAGACCCGGTGCTCGCCGGCGGCCCGTTCCTGTTTCAGCCGCGCCAACTCGGAGGTCAGCGCGATGATCTCCTGATCGAGCTCCTGCTGGGCATTGAGCCCATACCGGCCGGTATAGGCGTTGACGCCGAAATAGCCGATCATCGCTGCCGCCATCGTGTAGAGGGCAAGCCCGGTGAGTACGGATTTCAAGCGGTTGCGAGAGACCATGGATCGGAGCATGCGACGGCCCGGTTAACGGAATCCTAAAGCCGCCGCCCGGTTATCGATAGTGCCTCCCGACGAAGGCCGCGTAGGCGTCGATGTACTGCTTCAGTACCGTGCGCAGCGAGTCCTTGACGAGCTCGCCCTTGTCGTCGAACGCGTCGCCGACGCCGTTCAGATAGATTTCCGGCCGCCCCATGACCGGCCCGCAAATACCCGGCAGGATATTCTGCAAATGTTTGGCCGCGCTGACGCCACCCAGCGGGCCCGGCGAGTTGCTGACGATGCCGACCGGCTTGCCGAGGAACGAGCTCTTGCCGGAGGGACGCGATCCGACATCGATGGCGTTCTTGAGAACGCCGGGAATCGAACGGTTGTATTCGGCTGTGACGAACAGGACACCGTCTGATTTCTGGATCTTTTCGCGGAAGGCGACCCAGTCGGCCGGCGGTGCCGATTCGAAGTCCTGGTTGAAGAATGAAATGCCGTGCAGACTGGCAACCTCCAGCTTCAATGCTTCCGGCGCCAGTTTGGCAAGCGCCTTGGCAATCTTGAGTGTGAAGCCATCCTTGCGCAGGCTGCCGACAATGACGACGATATGGTGGGGAACGGCCATGGGAAATCCTTCTGACGCAGACGGCGGAACGAGCGGTCCCTCAACCTAGCCGTCTTCGCAAAAGATGCAAGCGCATGAAGTTCTGAATTGGGCAGAGACGGTGGACCTCAGGAGCCCTTGTTCGGATTGATCAGGTACTTCTCGCCGGTTGCGCGCTTGGCGTAGACCGCGATGTTTGCAAGCTGCAGCGCCTCCTGCAGCGACACCACCTTGGTGTAGTGGCTGGCAAAGGTGGTCTTGAGTTCGGCGACGACGCGCTGGCGCAGCCGCTCGCCATCGGCCCGTCCGATCTTCATCAGGAACGGAAACAGCAGCCAGCCACCGACCCCCCAGGCCATCCCGAACCCCCGGCTCAGCTCGATGGGACGCGGGTCGAGACTGCCGTAGATGTAGACCTGCTTGTGCACGCTCGATCCGTACCGGCTGTAGACCGTGGACATCTTGTTGGCCGCCGTCTCCATGCAGGTGAGAATCTGGCCGGCGAGCCGGCCGCCGCCTATGGCGTCGAACGCGAGGGTCGCGCCGGTCTCGACCAACGCATTCGTCAGATCATCCATGAAAGTGGGCGCGCTGGAATCGACAATTTGCTTCGCGCCGATCTTGCGCAGGATCTCGGATTGCTCTGAATTGCGGACGATGTTGACCAATCCGATGCCGTCCTTGAGGCAGATCTTGTTGAGCATCTGTCCGAGATTGGACGCGGCCGCGGTGTGCACCAGGGCTGTGTGGCCCTCGCGCCGCATCGTTTCGGTCATGCCGAGCGACGTCAGCGGATTGACGAAGCAGGAGGCGCCCTCCGTGGGAGTGATCCCCGGCGGCAGCACCAGGCAATCTGCCGCCCGGATCGCGCGGTATTGTGCGTACATCGAGCCGCCGATCATCGCGACGGTCTTGCCCATCAGCGCCCTCGCCGCCTCGGAGGATCCGGTCCTGACGACGACGCCGGCGCCCTCATTGCCGACCGGCATCGATTCATCCACCCGTCCGGCCATCGCCTTCATCGCAGCTTGCGGAACGGTTGCGGTAATCACCGGAGCGTCCCGGGTGCCGGACGCTTTGGCCGTTGCCATGTCGGCGGCCCCGACCAGCAGGCCGAGGTCGGACGGATTGATGGGCGTGGCCTCGACGCGAACGATGACGACATCCTCAGCGGGTTCGGGCGTCGGTACCTGGGCAAGCGAAATTTCGAGCTCGCCGGTCTTCTTGATCAGCGAACGCAGTTGAAGTCCGGTTGTGTGATTTTCGGCAGCCATGTTGCTCTCCTCATGGTCCGGTCCTGGCCGGCGTGGGGCGTCGTCAAGGTTTCGTTGCGGCGTGACCTGCAAGCCCGTTCATCCATGTCGACGGCTTGCCCTCGAAGGCCGACTTGGCGCGCTTGCCCAGCCAGTAGGAATAGGGCGGCGGCACCAGATCGAAATTGGGATCGGCGCCGAGCTTCTGTGCCGCGTCCATCGGCCAGTTCGGGTTATACATGATCTCCCGCGCGAGTGCGGTCAGGTCTGCCCGACCCTCTCGCAGGATCGCTTCGGCCTGGTCGGCATGCACGATGTGCCCGACCGCCATGGTCATGACATCAGCCTCTTTGCGGATTCGTTCGGCATATGGCACCTGGTAGCCGTATTGGCAGGCGCGCGCGCTGTCCATTGGCGAATGCGCCAGCGTGCCGCCGGAGGAACAGTCGATCACATCGACGCCCCGCACCTTGAGCAGCCGGGCCAGCCGAACGCTCTCGTCCGGTCCCCACCCGGCGTCGTCCTCGCAGGAAAGGCGCATGAACAGCGGCTTGTCCGCGGGCCAGACCGCGCGCACGCATTCGGCAACCTCGATCGCAAACCGCATGCGGTTGAGTTCGGAGCCGCCATACTGATCGGTTCGGATATTGGCGAGCGGCGAGAGGAATTGATGGATCAGGTAGCCGTGAGCGCCATGGATTTCGAGGACGTCGAAGCCGGCCCTGTCGGCGCGCGCCGCCGCCTCGCCCCATTTGACCGCGAGGTCGCGCACCTCGTTATGTGACAGCGCGCGTGGCATCGGCGATCTTTCGGTATGGGGCACGGCGCTCGGGGCTACCAGTTCCCAGCCGTCCCAATCGAAGACCTCGGGCTCATCGCCGCGTAGCGGCTTGCCGCCTTCCCACGGGCGCGTCAGCCGCGCCTTGCGGCCGGAATGACCGAGCTGGATGCCGGGAACGGCTCCATGCGTCCGGATGAAAGCGGCGCAGCGCGCGAGGTTCGGAATGAATGCGTCGTTCCACAGGCCGGTATCGCCGACCGTACCACAGCCGCTGCGCGCTACCTTGGTCGATTCCATGATCACGAGCCCGGCGCCGCCCTGGGCATATTTGCCGGCGTTGACGAGGTGCCAGTCGGTCGCAAAACCCTCGACCGCCGAATATTGGTGCATCGGCGCGACCACCACCCGGTTCTTCAGACGCACGCTCCTGATCTCCAGCGGAGAAAACAGCATCGGCTGCGTCATCGCATCTGATCTCCAACCGTCCGGCAGCGCCCATGATCGAGCGAGATTTCGCTCCTAGGCAAGCGCCTTCAGCGCCGCCCTGCCCGCATATCTGGCCTGGCTGCCCAGCTCCTGCTCGATCCGCAGCAACTGATTGTACTTTGCGGTGCGGTCGGAGCGCGCCAGCGAGCCGGTCTTGATCTGACCGCAATTGGTGGCGACCGCGAGGTCGGCAATCGTGGAATCCTCGGTTTCACCGGAGCGATGCGACATCACGGCGGTGTAGCCGGCCTTGTACGCCAGCTCGATCGCATTCAGCGTTTCCGTCAACGTGCCGATCTGGTTGACCTTGACCAGTATCGAGTTGGCACGGCCGTTCTTGATGCCGTCGGCAAGGCGGGTGACATTGGTGACGAACAGGTCGTCGCCCACCAATTGGCACTTGCTGCCGATCAGATCGGTCAATTCCTTCCAGCCATCCATGTCGTCCTCGGACATGCCGTCCTCGATCGAGGCGATCGGATATCGCGAGACCAGGTCGGCGAGGTATTTCGCCTGTTCGGAACGCGAGCGTTTCTTGTCTTCGCCGCCATAGACATAGGCGCCGTCCTTGAAGAATTCCGTGGATGCGCAATCCAGCCCCAGCATGACATCGTCGCCGGCCTTGTAACCGGCCTTGTCGATCGCGGCCATGACGAACTCGAGCGCGGCGTCCGCCGACGGCAGGTTCGGCGCGAAGCCGCCCTCGTCGCCGACATTGGTGTTGTGACCGGCCTTCTTCAGCTCGGCCCGCAGCGTATGGAAAATTTCCGAGCCGCAGCGCAGCGCCTCCGCAAAGGTCTTGGCGCCGACCGGCAGGATCATGAACTCCTGGAAGTCGATCGGATTGTCGGCGTGCACGCCGCCATTGATGATGTTCATCATCGGCACCGGCAGCGTCCGCGCCGAGGTGCCGCCGACGTAGCGGTAGAGCGGCATGTCGAAGGATTCCGCCGCAGCCTTGGCGACCGCGAGCGAGACGCCGAGAATGGCATTGGCGCCGAGGCGGCTCTTGTTCGGCGTGCCGTCGAGATCGATCATGATCTGGTCGATCTGCACTTGCTCTTCGGCGGCCATGTCGCTTACGGCTTCGAAAATTTCGCCGTTGACGGCCTCGACCGCGTTCTGCACGCCTTTGCCGAGATAGCGGGCGTTATCGCCGTCGCGCAACTCGACCGCCTCATGCGCACCGGTGGAGGCACCCGACGGCACCGCCGCCCGTCCCAACGAGCCATCCTCCAGCACGACATCGACTTCGACCGTCGGATTGCCGCGACTATCGAGAATTTCGCGGCCGATGATGTCGACGATGGCGGTCATGGGAGCCTCTTGGAACGGTGGAATGGATGGCTGGCGCTGCTTCTACAGCAAGCCATTACAGCAAGCCATTACAGTAAGCCATGGGGCCGGAAAAGGCCGGGTGACGGCCGCAGCCTGATTGGCTAAAGCCAATTCGGTTCTGAGCAGAACCGGGCTTTAGCTTCTTGTTGTGACGCGTTTTCTTCACGCGAACCGGTACCCACTTCGCTTGAAAACGCTATAAGGCGACGGAATGGAGACCGTCATGTCCAGCAAATCCCGCAAAAAATCCAGCTCGTCCGGCCTGCAGTTGGGCCGCGCCGTGCAGTGGCCGCAAACACCCGATCAGGCCAAGCTCGACCGTGTTCCCAATCCGCAGCGCGACACCCTTTATCTGGTGCGTTTCACCGCACCGGAATTCACCTCGCTCTGTCCCGTTACCGGGCAGCCGGATTTCGCGCATCTGGTGATCGACTATGTGCCGGGCCAGTGGCTGCTGGAATCGAAATCCCTGAAGCTCTATGTCGCAAGCTTCCGCAACCACGGCGCTTTCCACGAGGACTGCACGGTCGCGGTCGGCAAACGGATCGCGGCCGAAATCAAGCCGAGATGGCTGCGCATCGGCGGCTACTGGTATCCCCGCGGCGGAATCCCGATCGACGTGTTCTGGCAGACCGGCGCCCCGCCGAAGGGCCTGTGGATTCCCGACCAGGGCGTCGCGTCCTATCGTGGACGCGGCTGAAGCCCTGTTGCCGCTCCCAGATTACCTGATCAGCTCGCAGAAAATGCCGAGCTCGGCAATGAACGCCAATGTGAATCGATATGACCGCTTGAAAGCTGCGCTACTTCGCGCCCGCCTCGCCCTTGGCAAGCGCGTCAAACGCCATCAGCGTTCGAACCAGGCCCTCGAACTCGCGCAGCGGCACCATATTGGGGCCGTCTGACGGTGCATGGTCGGGATCGGGGTGGGTTTCGATGAACACGCCGGCGACGCCGACCGCGACCGCGGCACGCGCCAGCACCGGCACAAATTCGCGCTCACCGCCGGACGCGCTCCCCTTGCCGCCCGGCTGCTGCACGGAATGCGTGGCATCGAAGATCACCGGCGCGCCGGTCGAGCGCGCCAGGATCGGCAGCGCCCGCATGTCCGATACCAGCGTGTTGTAGCCGAACGAGGCGCCCCGTTCAGTGACCAGCACCTGGCGGTTGCCGGCGCCGGTGATCTTGGCGACGACATTCGCCATGTCCCATGGCGCCAGGAACTGTCCCTTCTTGACATTCACAATCCTGCCGGTCGCGGCCGCGGCCTGCAGCAGGTCGGTCTGCCGGCACAGGAACGCCGGAATCTGCAGCACGTCCACGGCCTGCGCCACCTCGGCACATTGCGAGGCCTCGTGGATATCGGTCAGCACCGGCAATCCCAGCGAGGCCCGGATTTCGGCAAAAATCGGCAGCGATTGCCTCAGGCCGAGACCGCGCGCCGCCGATCCGCTGGTGCGGTTGGCCTTGTCGAACGAGGTCTTGTAGACGAAGCCGATCTTCAGGCGGGCCGCAATTTCCTTGAGCGCGCCGGCGACCTCCAGCGCATGGGCGCGGCTCTCGAGCTGGCACGGGCCGGCAATGATCGAGATCGGCAGGTCATTGCCGAATTTGACCGAGCCGGCAGCGACGACCGGTGCGGCTGAAACGGCATCGTTCACGGTACTCTCCTTTCCGCGACGACCATGCCGGTCACTTCACCGATGAGAATGAGGTCGGCACCAGCAATTGATTGACGATGTTGCCGACGAGCTGGCCGTCCGCTTCGGTCTTGGCGCGCGCTGCGATCCATTCCGGGTCGCTCTGGAATGCGGTCCATTTCTTGTCGCGGTCGGCAAGCGATTCCCAGGCCAGCAGATAGGTGAGTTCCTGGTTGGATTCGCCAACGAGGGTGGTGAAGAATCCGGCTTGCTTGATGCCGTGCTTGTCCCACAGTTTCAGCGTGATGGTCTCGAACCGTTTCAACAGCGCCGGCAGCCGGCCCGGCAGGCAGCGATAGACCCGCGTTTCGTAGATCATTTGTGGTCCTCCATTCTCTCGTGCGGCGGTTATAGCCGCTGGTCAGAAGGCTGTCTTGAGGGGATGATCACATGACACCCTTGCCGCGCTTGACCAAAACACCAACAGATTGTATATACAGAAAATGGCTGACTTCGATCCAGCCAAGGATGCGATCAATCTGTCGAAGCATGGCGTGTCGCTCGCGCGCTGGATCGATCTCGAGATTTTCGCGATCGCGAGAGATGACAGATTTGATTACGGCGAGGTTCGATATCGCGCTTACGGCCTAATTGATGGCGCAGCGCATTGTCTGGTTTTCACCGTTCGCGACCGGCGCTACCGACCGATCAGCCTGCGACGTGCCCATGTAAAGGAACTGAGACGCTATGCCCCGAAGAGCTAAGCAACCCGTTTTCGACGATGACAATCCAGAATGGACGAAGGCTGATTTCGCCAAGGCCACAAAATTTCCGGAAGGCGTGCGCTTGAAGGATTTGAAGCCGGACGAACTCGGCCGGATTGTATCAAGGCGCGGGCCTCAGAAAACACCCACGAAGGTTGCGGTGTCCATCCGCCTCAGCCCCGAGGTCATTTCGCACTTCAAGGCCAAGGGACCGGGTTGGCAGTCGCGGATCGATGACGCACTGCGCAAGATTGCCAGGAAAGCGGGCTGACGAACCTTCCGCGAATGCCCATGCATCGTCCACTCGTGCAGTTGATGATCAGCATCGAAACCACGGTGCTTCGACGATCGCTAACAGCCGCGGCAAATCCCCGTGAAGTGGCGGACCCGGGGACGGTCACGGTGGCGGAGCGGTGGCCGTCTTTTTTCCACCCGATGCGGGCTGGTGATGCGCTGTGACGCACCCACGTAGGGCACTGCCCCGGGCGATCGCGACAGCCGGGCCGGTCCTGGATCGAGCCGGGGTGGAGACACCGGCGTGTTGGTGCCAAGCGGAGGGATTCTCGACGCGTTGCCGATACCGCTGGGGTCGCTGAGAACGCGGGGATTGGCGGGACCGAACGGCACTCCGCTGATGGCCGAACTTCCCGCACCGGCCGATCCAGCCGGCGGCGTCAGTTGCGCGTCGGCGCCGCCCGGCGCACCGCCGAGCAGCAGGACAAGAACAAGCACCGACTTGCCGGACATTGAATGGTCCCGAGGAGTTGAGCCTAACGATTAGCAGGAGTGTCCGTTCCGGCACCCCGGGACGTTGCCGCGGTCGCACCGGTTGCGGACTCGCCTGCCCGTCCGACCCCTACACGAGCCTCGACTGTACCATCGCAGCCTGGATGAACGAGGCGAACAGCGGATGCGGTTCGAACGGGCGCGATTTCAGTTCGGGATGGAATTGCACCCCGATGAACCAGGGGTGGTCGTCATATTCGATGATCTCCGGCAGCACCCCGTCGGGCGAAAGGCCCGAAAAACGCAAGCCATGCTGCTCCAGCCGGTCCTTGTAGGCGGTGTTGACCTCGTAGCGATGGCGGTGACGTTCGGAAATCTCGGTGGCCCCGCCGTAAACCTCGGACACCCGGCTGCCGCGCTTGAGCGTTGCAGGGTAGGCCCCGAGACGCATGGTGCCGCCGAGATCGCCGACTTTCGAGCGTTTTTCGAGTTCATTGCCGCGCAACCATTCCGTCATCAGGCCGACCAGCGGTTCGGGGGTCGGGCCGAACTCGGTGGAATTGGCGTCCTCGATGCCGACGAGATTGCGTGCCGCCTCGATCACGGCCATCTGCATGCCAAAGCAGATGCCGAAATACGGTACGTCGCGTTCCCGCGCGAATTGAGCGGCGCGAATCTTGCCCTCGGCGCCCCGCTGGCCGAAGCCGCCGGGCACCAGGATGCCGTTGACATGTTCGAGAAACGGCGCCGGATCCTCGTTCTCGAACACTTCGCTTTCGATCCAGTCGAGATTGACCTTGACGTTGTTGGCGATGCCGCCATGCGACAGCGCCTCGATCAGCGATTTGTAGGCGTCCTTCATGCCGGTGTACTTGCCGACGACGGCGATGGTCACCGCGCCCTCGGGATTGCGGACGCGCTCGTTGATGACGTGCCAGCTCTGCAAGGCCGGCGGAATCCGCGCCTCGATGCCGAACGCCGCCAGCACCTCGTCGTCGAGGCCGGCCGCGTGGTACGCCTCCGGCACCGCATAGATGTTGTCGACGTCGCGTGCCTCGATGACGGCGCTCTCGCGCACATTGCAGAACAGACCGAGCTTGCGACGTTCTTCCTTGGGAATCGGCCGGTCGGTGCGGCAGAGCAGGATGTCCGGCTGGATGCCGATCGAGCGCAGTTCCTTGACCGAATGCTGGGTCGGTTTGGTCTTCAGTTCGCCCGCACTCGGGATGAACGGCAGCAGTGTCAGATGGATGTAGATGGCGTGATCGCGCGGAAGATCGTTCTTGATCTGGCGGATCGCCTCGAAGAACGGCAAGCCCTCGATGTCGCCGACGGTGCCACCGATCTCGCACAGGACAAAATCATATTCGTCGTTGCTGTCGAGGATGAAGTCCTTGATCGCGTTGGTGACGTGCGGGATCACCTGGATGGTGGCGCCGAGATAGTCGCCGCGCCGCTCCTTGGTGAGAATGTCCTGGTAGATGCGGCCGGTGGTGATGTTGTCGGCCTTGGTGGCGGGCCGCCCGGTGAAGCGCTCGTAATGACCGAGGTCGAGATCGGTCTCGGCTCCGTCGTCGGTCACGAACACCTCGCCATGCTGATACGGCGACATCGTCCCGGGATCGAGATTGAGGTAGGGATCGAGCTTGCGAAGCCGAACCTTGTAGCCCCGTGCCTGCAGCAGGGCGCCGAGCGCCGCTGAAGCGAGACCTTTGCCGAGCGAGGAGACCACGCCGCCGGTGATGAAGATGTACCGCGCCATGGGACCCAACCTTTAAGCCTCCCGGCGCGATTCGCCAAAACGAATCGCGCGCGCCACCGAACCTTCGCCGCGGCTGTGGGTGACGTGAAATCTCAAGTGTTATCAGGATATTGATCAGGTGTTCTCATGCAGGGACGCCGGATCCGGTCCTGCATGGCCACCCCGCGTTATTGTGACTGCGGCGCCTGCGGAGCGGACGGGGCGGCCGGGCTCTGCGGCTGATCGGACTTCTTGAGCGAATCCAGGATGCCGCCGCTGGTGGGCGGTGCCACCGGTGTCGCGCCTCCCGCTGGCTGCGACTGCGAGGCCGGATTGCCGATGATCGAGCTCGGCGCGCGGCTGTAGCTCGCGAGCCAGGACAACATCAAGCTGGTCACGAAGAAGCCGACCGCCAGGATCGCCGTCATGCGCGTCAGCAGGTTGGCGGTACCACGGCTCGACATGAAGCCCGCGCCGCCGCCCATCCCAAGACCGCCGCCCTCCGACTTCTGCAGCAGCACCGTCGCGATCAGCACCGCAACGATCATCAAGTGGATTACGATTATGACACTCTGCATCGCTACCTTCCGTCACAAGCCCGGAACCGCGTCCGGCGCTGTGTTGGGCTTGCGGGTGTTGAATTCGCGCGGTGTTACACGATTGAACCGGGCATTGTCACCCCTGCACCGCTTGACCGTTAGTTAGGGGCAACCCGCGGCAATCGCAAGGAAGTCGGTCGCCTTCAGGCTGGCGCCGCCAACCAGCGCGCCATTGACATTGGCGACGGCCATCAATTCTGCCGCATTCGACGGTTTCACCGAGCCGCCGTAGAGAACCCGCATGCGGTTTCCGTCGCGGCTAAAGCGGGCAATCAGGGCATCCCGGATAAACCGATGAATTTGCTGGACATCTGCCACCGTCGGGGTGAGGCCGGTGCCGATCGCCCAGATCGGCTCGTAAGCCACCACCAGGTTACCGGCCGTCCCGGCATCCGGCAGTGAGCCCTGAAGCTGCCGGCCGCAAATGTCGAGGGTGTGTCCGTGGTCGCGTTGCTGCTGGGTTTCGCCGATGCAGACGATCGCCGTCAGTCCGGCGCGCCAGGCCGCTTCGGCTTTCTGCCGCACCAGGCCATCGCTCTCCCCATGGTCGGCGCGGCGTTCGGAATGGCCGACGATGATCGCGGTGGCGCCGGCATCCGCCAGCATCTCGGCCGAAAGGTCCCCGGTGTGGGCACCCGACGCCTTGGGGTGGCAATCCTGGGCCCCGATCGCGAGAGCTTTTGCGCCGTGTGCCTTGTCGGCAAACGCGGCCACCAGCGTCGCCGGCGGGCAAACCAGCAAATCTGCCCTGGCGGCAA
The DNA here is from genome assembly GCA_036273255.1 of Bradyrhizobium sp. Lineage (GTDB taxonomy): Bacteria > Pseudomonadota > Alphaproteobacteria > Rhizobiales > Xanthobacteraceae > Bradyrhizobium. The sequence continues at coordinate 13,057 of DASUIA010000202.1, read as the reverse complement.
CCCCGGAGGCGCCGGCAAGCATTGCCTCGAGTTCAGCCAAGGAGGCCTTGAGGCCGTTCATTTTCCAGTTGCCTGCAATCAGCGGCCGGATGGCATCGGGCATTTTCCGAGCTCTCGCAAATGGTACACGCGCATGCGCTAGCAGAGCCGGCGCCCCAGTTCCAGAGACGCTGTTACCGGTTGACACAAGCGAACTGCCAGCCAAACGCTCCCGCCGCGCCAAGGTTGCGACCGGGCGGCTGCCACTTTATGATGCTTTATCAATTCGGTGACGCCCGGCATTCGATACCGAATTTGTCTTGGGCGCGAACCGGTTCCCTCCTGCAACAAGTTGGACCCATGCTTCGAGGAATGCGAAAAGCCTCATCAAACTGGCTCGGCAGAACCATCATGGCGGTGGTGATGGGCGTGCTGATCGTCAGTTTCGGCGTATGGGGCATCGCCGATATCTTCCGGGGATTCGGACAATCGACGGTCGCCACGATCGGCCACACCGAAATCTCGGTCGGACAGTTCCGCGAGCTATACACCGAGAAGCTGCAGCAGATCGGACGGCAATTCGGCCGCCCCCTGACGCCGGAACAGGCCCGCTCCTTCGGGGTCGACCGGCAGGTGCTGCAGCAGACCATTGCCGAGGCCGCGCTGGACGAGGAAGCCCAACGGCTCGGGCTCGGACAGTCCGACGACGAAACCCGGCGCGTGATCCTCAACGACCCCAATTTCAAGGGGACCAACGGCGCCTTCGATCCCGCACGCTTCCAGGCTGCGATCCGGCAATTCGGCTATAGCGAGCAGCGCTATGTCGCCGATCAGCGGCGGGTGTCGTTGCGGCGTCAGATCGCCGGCTCCATTTCGGCCGGTCTCGAACCGCCGAAGGTCATGATCGAAGCGCTGAGCCGCTTCCAGAACGAACGGCGTTCGATCGACTTTGTGAAACTCGAGGCGGCCCAGGCCGGGACCATCGAGGCGCCATCGCCGGAAACGCTGGCGGGCTATTTCGACGAGCACAAGATCCAGTTCCGTGCGCCCGAATATCGCAAGATCGTCTTTGTCGCGATTACCCCGGAAGCGATCGGAAAATGGACCGAGGTGTCGGATGCCGATGCAAGGAAGCTGTTCGAGCAGCGCCGCGACCAGCTTGGCACGCCCGAAAAGCGCGAGGTCTCGCAAATCGTGTTTCCAAACACGGAAGAGGCGATGACGGCGCGCAACCGCATCGCTTCCGGAACCTCCTTCGACGATTTGGCGAAGGAGCGCGGATTGAAGCCCGCCGACGTCGACCTCGGACTGGTCACGAAGTCGGAGATCATCGATCCCGCGGTCGCGGATGCGGCTTTCTCGCTGGCGTCGGGCGAGGTAAGCCAGCCGATCACGGGCAAGTTTGGTGTGGCGCTGCTCAAGATCGGCAAGATCGAGCCGGGGGTCGAAGTATCCTATGAAAGCGTCGCAGCAAATCTGAAAAAGGAAATCGCCACCGAACGCGCGCGCAAACAGGTCTCCGATCTGCGCGACAAGATGGAGGACGAGCGGGGCGGTGGCGCAAGCGTGGCCGAGGCGGGACAGAAACTCGGACTGACCCCCGTCACCATCGACGCGGTCGACCGCTCCGGCCGCCTTCCTGACGGCCAGGTGGCGACCAACATCCCCCGAGGCCTCGATGTCGTCTCGCAGGCTTTTGCCAGCGATGTCGGCGTCGACAACGATCCAATCGCCTTCGCCGGCGGTTATGTCTGGTACGACGTGCTCGGCATCACGCCCTCGCGCGAACGCAGCCTCGACGAGGTCAAGGACCAGGTCGAGGCCAAATGGCGCGAGGACCAGATCGCCAGCCGGTTGCGTACCAAGGCCACCGAAATGGTGCAGAAGCTCGATCAGGGCGGCAAACTTGCCGACGAGGCGATGGCCGCGGGATTGAAGGTCGAGACCGCGACCGCATTCAAGCGCGATGCCTCGCTTCCCAACGTGCCCGCGAGCGTGATCGCGGCCGCCTTTCGCACCGCCAAGGACGGCAGCGGACAAAGCGCCGGCGCCGGCGCCGGCGAGTGGGTCGTATTCCGGGTGACCGACATCGTCGTGCCGCCGATCGACTTCGCCTCGGACGACATCAAGAAGCTGAAGCAGGCGCTCGAGCGCTCCCTGAGCGACGAACAGATCGCCGAATATGTCACCAAGCTCGAATCCAACATCGGCACCACCATCAACGAGGCCGCCTTCGCGCAGGTGACCGGCGCGAACAACTGAACACGACGACCAATGAAGGTTGGCCCGCCACCATGAAACTCCGCGCATCCTGAGCAGCGGCCTCTTGGCTGCATTGCTGCGGATGTGACATCCTGATGGTTCGAGACGGCTCGGGGCGCGTCTTCCGACCATGCGGCCTTCGATAGTGAAAGCAAGCGATGGACGACCTCAAATCTATCATCGGAAAAGTCGCCACCGGCGCGACATTGTCGCGCGAGGAGGCGGCTTCCGCCTTTGACAGCATGATGTCCGGCGAGGCAACGCCATCGCAAATGGGCGGACTGCTGATGGCGCTTCGCGTCCGCGGCGAAACCGTCGATGAGATCACCGGCGCGGTATCGGCGATGCGCGCCAAGATGCTGCGCGTCAACGCGCCCGCCGATGCCGTCGACGTGGTCGGGACCGGCGGCGACGGCTCCGGCTCGGTGAATGTGTCGACCTGTGCCTCGTTCATTGTCGCCGGCGCCGGCGTACCCGTCGCCAAGCACGGCAATCGCGCATTGTCGTCGCGTTCCGGCGCGGCCGACGTGCTGTCTTCGCTGGGCGTCAGGATCGACATCACGCCTGAACATGTCGGCCGTTGCGTCTCGGAGACCGGAATCGGTTTCATGTTTGCGCCGACACACCATCCCGCAATGAAGAATGTCGGCCCGACCCGTGTCGAACTCGCAACCCGCACCATCTTCAACCTGCTCGGCCCGTTGTCGAATCCGGCCGGCGTCAAGCGACAGATGGTCGGGGTATTTTCCCGGCAATGGGTGCAGCCGCTGGCACAGGTGCTGAAGAATCTCGGTGCCGAAGCAGTCTGGGTCGTGCACGGTTCCGATGGCCTCGACGAGATCACCCTTTCCGGCCCGACTTTCGTCGCCGCCCTCGAGAACGGCCATATCCGCAGCTTCGAGGTGACGCCGGAGCAAGCCGGCCTGCCCCGCGCCGGCGCCGACGCGCTGAAAGGCGGCGACGCCGATGCCAACGCGACCGCGCTGCGGAGCGTGCTCGAGGGAAAACCGAGCCCGTTTCGCGATGTCGCACTGCTCAATGCCGCCGCGGCCCTGATGGTGGCCGGCCGCGCCGCGGATTTGAAGGCGGGCGTGGCGCTTGGTGCTCGATCGCTCGACAGCGGCGCAGCAGCGGCGCGGCTGAAACATCTGATCGCGGTCTCCAACAGTTGACGGCAAGGCCATGTCCGACATTCTGACCAGGATCGAGGCTTACAAGCGCGAGGAAATCGCCACTGCCAAGCGGGCGCATCCGGTGGCGAGCCTCGAAGCGCTGGCAAGGGCGGCGCCCCCGCCGCGCGGCTTCATGCGGGCGATCCGGGAAAAGCTCGCGCGGGGCGAATACGCGCTGATTGCCGAAGTGAAGAAGGCCTCGCCATCGAAGGGCCTGATCCGCGCCGATTTCGACCCGCCGGCGCTGGCGCGCGCCTATCAGGCCGGAGGCGCGGCGTGCCTTTCGGTTCTGACCGATACGCCGTCGTTCCAGGGCCATCTCGATTTCATGGTGGCGGCACGCGCGGCGACCGAATTGCCGGTACTGCGCAAGGATTTCATCTATGACACCTATCAGGTAGTCGAGGCCCGCGCCCATGGCGCCGATTGCATCCTGATCATCATGGCCGCGCTCGACGACGGTGCCGCCCGGGACATCGAAGCCGCGGCGCTTGCCCACGGCATGGACGTCCTGGTCGAAATCCACGACCGCGTGGAACTCGGCCGCGCCTTGAAGCTTCGCTCGCCGATGATCGGCGTCAACAACCGGAATCTGCGCACCTTCGAAACCACCCTTGTCACCAGTGAGGCACTGGCGCCCCTGATCCCGGCGGACCGCCTGATGGTCGGGGAAAGCGGCATCTTCGCGCCCGCCGATCTCGCGCGGCTTGCCCGGGTGGGTATCTCGACCTTCCTCGTCGGCGAGAGCCTGATGCGGCAGGCCGACGTCGCGGCGGCGACCCGCGCCCTGCTCGCGCGCGACGATGCTCCTGGCGTGACGGGGACACATTAGGTCATGGCGCGCAGATCATCCAGGGTCGAAACCGCCCTCACCCATATCGACACCAGGGGTGAGGCGCGGATGGTGGACGTTTCCACCAAGCCCGCCACCGAGCGCACGGCCGTGGCCGAGGGACATGTCGTCATGAGCAAGGCGACCCTCGCTTTGATCGAGAGCGGCAACGCCAAGAAGGGCGACGTGCTCGGCGCGGCGCGGATTGCCGGGATCATGGCGGCGAAGAAGACGTCGGACCTGATCCCGCTGTGTCACCCGCTGGCATTGTCGAAAGTCACGCTCGAGGTCACGCCCGACCCAAGGCTGCCGGGCTGTGTAGTTCGCGCCGAAGTCAAGGTCACCGGCCCGACCGGAGTCGAAATGGAAGCGTTGACGGCTGTCGCGGTTGCATGCCTCACGATCTACGACATGATCAAGGCGGTGGAGCGCGGCGTGCGCATCGAGGGCATCCACCTCGTCGAAAAAAAGGGCGGCAAGTCCGGCCATTATCGCGCCTGAGAAGACGGATGCCGCGCCCAGACCCTAGCCAGCGCGGCTGCGACGCTCGCGATAGGTTCTGGTCTTCATCCGGTTGCCGCACAGCGTGGATGTGCACCACCGACGGGTCGCCGGCTTCGACCGATCAAAGAACACCCTTCGGCACTCTTCGGCGGCACACATCTTCAGTCGATCGAGGGTCCCCTGGATGGCGCCGTCATAGAGTTCCGCTGCGACAACCGACAATCCGGACAGCGCGTCGTCGCGACAAGGCCGCAAAACCGCGCCGCGTTGATCCGCGGCCTTCACCACCAGCGGAAATGACCTCATGGCGGCGTTCAGCGATCGCGCAGCCTCCTTCCCGGCGCGCTCACGGGGGTCGCAAGCCAGATAGGCGCGAATGCCAGCGCGTAGCTCTAACGCGGTATCGAACATCTCGGCCGTGATCTTGCTGTCGGTGAACAGCAAGCCGCGCCGCGCCATCCACGCCGCGAGCTCCCGCGGTGCGAGGCGGCGGGAACCGAAGCGATCGGCGCGAACATCGTCGCCGCGGCGATCGTGGCAATGGCGTCGGGTGGCAGCCACGGGGTTGCGGCCGGATGGACATTTATATGTGAGCGGCGGCAGGGCTCGATCGAACGGGGAATGCCGGAACATCAGGCCTCCGTGGCGAGTTGTTCGCGGGTCGTCAAACCAAAGGGAAACATCATGAAATTCACGACAATCGCACTTGCTGGCGCCTTCGCACTGTCCAGTACGCTGGCCTTCGCGCAGAGCAGCGGCGGCTCGACCGCAGGTTCCACCTCTGGCGCCGCCGGCAGCGCCGCAACTGGTTCGTCGATCGCCGGAACCGGCACCGGCGGCACGGTAGGCATGGGAACCAGATCACCTTCGACAACGGGTCCGACCTCGCCGAATGGCAATACCAACATGAACCCGTCGGGAAACAGCCTCGCGCCCAGCGCTTCGCCGAGCGGGTCGACCCTGACCCCAACCGGTCCGGGTTCCGGCCTCAACAAGTAAGTTGCATGGGTATCACTTGAAAAGCCTCGCACATGCGGGGCTTTTTTCTTTCCGCCTTGGCAGCACAGGGCGATCGGCGCCGTCCGACAAAACGGATCGGGGCGGCGCGCGGCCGCCCCGATTGAACCCGTCGCGATCCGCGGAAATTAATTCGGAACTGCGGTCTTGGAAGCCGGGACGCCCGCGTTGACGGTGATGCCGCGCAGCAGGTTGTACGCAGCGGCAAGCGCCTTGTCGTCCTTTTCGTCCGGTGGAACGTAGGCCTGCGAGCCGGTGTGCTCGGCGCCTTCGGCCGAGAGATGGCCGCGCATCGACGCCTCTCCCTTGATATCGGCGCGGCCCTTCAGCTCGGGCGGCACATCCTGCAACACCTCGATATCGGGTGTGATGCCCTGTGCCTGGATCGAATGGCCGGACGGGGTGAAATAACGCGCCGTGGTCAGCGCCAGGGCGCCATTGCCGGCACCGAGCGGGATGATGGTCTGGACTGAGCCCTTGCCGAACGACCGGGTGCCAATCAGGGTCGCGCGCTTGTGATCGTGCAATGCGCCGGCCACGATTTCGGAGGCCGAAGCCGAACCGCCGTTGATCAGAACGACCAGCGGCTTGCCCTTGGTCATGTCGCCGGTGCGGGCCGAGTAGCGCTGGGTCTCCTCGGGGGTCCGGCCGCGCGTCGAGACCACCTCGCCGCGTGCCAGGAACGTGCCGGACACCGACACTGCCTGATCGAGCAGGCCGCCGGGATTGTTGCGCAGATCGAGGACGTAGCCGGCGAGCTTGTCCTGCGGAATCTCCTTCATGATCTCGGAGACTGCCTTGTGCAAGCCGTCGGTCGTCTGCTCATTGAACGAGCTGATCCGGATATAACCGATGTCGCCGCCATTGGTGCGGAAACTGACCGGCTTGACCTGGATGATTTCGCGCTCGATCGTGACGTCGATTGGCTTGTCTGCCCCCTTGCGCTCGATCTTCAGCTTGGTGGAAGTGTGGACCGGCCCTTTCATCTTGTTGACCGCCTGCTCCAGGGTAAGGCCCTGAACGGCGTCGCCATCGATGAACGTGATCAGGTCGCCCGACATGATGCCGGCCTTGGCGGCCGGCGTGCCATCCATGGGCGAGACCACCTTGACAAGGCCATCTTCCATGGTGACCTCGATGCCGAGGCCGCCGAATTCCCCGTGGGTGGTCTCCTGCATGTCGTGCCAGGCCTGCTCATTCATGTAGCGCGAATGAGGATCGAGCGAGGTGATCATGCCGTTGATGGCGCCCTCGATCAGCTTGGCGTCGTCGGGCTTCTCGACATAATCGGCCTTGACCCGCTCGAACACGTCGCCGAACAGATTGAGCTGCGAATAGATTTCCGCGTTGGTCGCCGCCCTCGCCGCCGCAACCCAGAATTCGCTTCGAGGCCCGGTGGCGAGAAGGGTTAGACATGTTCCTGCTACGGCGCCCAGGAAAAAGACCGAATTCTTGCGCATTGTTGGCGAACCTTCGCTGAATTGTTGCCCACCGGGGACCGGGTGAATCTGCCTAACTCCGATCCGATAGCCTCACAATACCATTCTGGTGGCATTGAGGCCGGAACTGCCCGTCGCAGCGGAATATTGTGGCATCGGCACAAGCCTATACGCGCCAAGCCACCAGCGCGCAGCCGGAATCCCCCTTCCTGTCCAATTTGTAATCGGCTGGCCCAGCGCACCGCCCACGAATCGACATTTTTTCGTAAAGCCGCGGCCGGTTCCAGCGCGAGCCGCGGTCGGAGCGCCAGCCGCTAGCGGCCGTAGAGACCCGTCAACGTCGTCTTCGCCAAGGTGTGGAAATGCAGATCGAATCCGACCAGCGCCGCCGAGGCCGCATCGTTCTTGGCATCCGGCAGCTTGTCGACATCTACCGCAAAGACCGTAATCTGGTAATGGTGCGGCTTGTCACCGGCCGGTGGGCAGGGGCCGCCATAGCCGTCGCTTCCGAAATCGGTTCGGCTTTGGATCGCGCCCTTGGGCATCAGTTTCTTTTTGACGTCGCCGGCGCCCTTGGGCAATGACGCCGTACCGGCCGGAAGATTGAACACCACCCAGTGCCACCAGCCGCTTCCGGTCGGCGCATCCGGATCGTAGATGCTGACGGCGAAGCTCTTGGTGCCACTCGGCGCCCCGCTCCAGTTCAGGGCCGGAGAGATATTGCTGCCGGTGCAACCAAAGCCCTTGAACACCTGCTCGTTGGCAATGGTGCCGCCTTCCTTGATGTCGGGACTGCTCAGGGACAGGCTCTGCGCACTGGCCGCGCTCACGGTCCATGCCGAAATGAGGATGCCGCCGAGCGCCGCGTTCCAAACCGTCCTTTTGGCCATGCCAACCCTCCCCTTCGGTCAACCGGGATCATTCTGCTTCCGTCCCGCCGCAGGCAGCCATAGCAATTTTCCGGATGGTGTGGAAGCTCGGCAAAAACGGGGGTGCGGAGGCCAGGATCGACTGCGAGGGATATCTGACAAGGCCCATACGGGCCTTGTCAGGAGGGGCGTGCCCGTCCTCCGCCACAGCAAGATCCCTGGCGATTGTCGACGTGGAGCATGGCGGAGACGAAGCGGGAAGCTCAACCGATCACGGCACCGGGATTGGAGCGACACGGTTGGGCTTGAGCCAATCCTCGGTTGGTTCGCAGTTGCTGCAATTAATTCCGGGCAGATTGTCTGCATAATGGACGTCCGGAAGCGGCTCAATCGTGGCGCCGGGCGTGGCCTTTCCCTCCTGGACCGCTGCAAGACCGAGTTCGGGCAGGAGTTCGCCGTTGAGCGCGGTGTCGATGAACAGGGGCGCCACTTTGTCGGCGGGGAAGCTGTTGCAACCGCCCACGAAGCTGTCGCCCTGACAGACCTTGACGTCTGCAGCCTCGACCCACGGCAGCGGATATTCGATATTGTTTCTTGTCAGCTTCATCTTGCCGGTCACGACTTCCATCATGAGCTTGAAGGCATAGCCGCCAACTGCCGGACCGGCGCTCGACGAAATGCCCTTCAATCCCTTGGCCTGCATGGTTGGATCGGCCATCATCAACCGGTAACCGTTGTTGGATTGCCCGGCGATCACCACGAGACGATCTGGCCGGTTATTGAGAACCGCCTGCAATGAGCCATAGGTACCATCGACCGTCCAGATGCCATCCACGTTCGGGTGTGCGGCGAGGATCTTGGCGACCTCCTCCTGGGAGGTCGCGTCGTTCCAGTTTCCGTAGAAATCGCCGACGATCTTGATGCCCGGGTACTTCTTGAAGACGCCGTAGGCTTGCTCATCGTAAGTCTTCGTCACCGTGGTCCCGGCCACGCCGTGGTTGAAGACCAGCTCGCCTTTGCCGCCCATCTGGTTGACCATCCACTGCGCGGTGTTCGCTCCGTAGCGGGCCGTAATGTTGCTGACGTTGTGGGCGCAGGGCTCGGTCACCGTGCTGTCATAGGCGAAGATGACGACCCCTTTGTCGCAGCCCTGCTTGATCACGCGATTGAGCGCGGTCGGGGACAGCGGGTAGAGAATGATCGCGTTCGCTCCGGAAGCGATCATGCTCTGGAGGTCCGATATCTGATGCTGGACGTCGGTGCCGGAGATGACGGTCTTGAATTCAACCGTCTTGTCATAGGGCGGCGTTGCGGCCAACGCCTTGATGCCATTGGCGGCGGCGGCCTGCCATGTGTTGCCGCTGTAACTCATGTTCAGAAAGACCTTGTAGCGGTCTCGCGCGCTGACCTCGGCGATCCCCCCGATGACAAGGGTCGCCACCAAGGCTGCCTGGATGAATCCTGTCGACAGCCGACTGCCGCAATCGATCTTCATGTCAAACCTCCCCCTTGTTGCTGATGCGCCCACCTCCATCGGTGGTGCCGCAAATTCAGCCGCCCGCTCTGGAGCAGCAAAGCGATCAGGATGATTCCGCCCTGGACGATGTCCCGAAGCCCCTGCGAGAGACTGAGCACCGTGATTACCGTCGACAGCGTGCTGAGGAACAGCGCGCCAGCAAATGTGCCGAGATAGGGTCCGGAGCCGCCGGTGACTCGAGCTCCGCCGATCACCACGGCCGCAACGCTCGGCATCAACAGGGCGCTTCCCATATCGAGGGTGGCGCTCGCCGCATAACCCGCGAGCAGGATGCCAGCAAGGCCGGCACACAGCCCGCTGATCGTGTAGGCGGCGATCGTCAGGGCGGCAACCGGCAAGCCCAGAACGCGGGCGGCACCCGCGCTGCTGCCGATGGCGTAAAGCTTGCGGCCTTCCGCGCTCCGATTCTGAAACAACCAGGCGGCAGCTACGAAAGCAACGGTGAACAGAATGGGGTAAGGCAGCCCGAGCCAGCCGCTGTTCATGAATGTCTGCAAGGCCGGCGCGACCGGTTGTTGCGAGCTACCCGCGGTGATCCCCAGCGCGATGCCAAAAAATGTGATCCCCGATGAAAGGGTGGTGATGAACGGCGGCAGCTTTGCAAGGCCGACCCCGATGCCGTTGATCAGCCCAATGCCGGCGCAGCTCAGCAGCGTGAGCGGAATGGCCGATATCAGGGCATCATTGCTTCCACGCGTCAGCCCGGCGATCATCATGCCGCCGATGCCGATCACCACGCCGAGGGAAAGATCGATGCCGCCGAGCAGGATGACGAGACCCTGGCCGAACGACGCGACCACCAGGAAGGTTGCGGTCGCAAGGATGGCGGTGAGCTGGTCGAATGAGCCGAAGGACGGGGTCGCCAGCATCATCCCGACGACGAGAAGCCCGGTGGCGGCGAACACCAGAAGGGCCGGTACCAACTCGGCGCCGACCGCAGGACGCCACGCCGGCGGCGCTTCGGGCACCACCTCGACTCGTGGAAGCGCTCTCGCCTTGCGCATCCGCATCAGCCCGGCCTCCCGTGACGTGCCCGTGCGAGCCAAGCGGAAAGCTGGCAGAAGAAGATTGCCAGGATCATGATGACCCCGTTGAAGATGTTGGTGTAGAAATCGGCGACGCCAAGCGCGAACAGCATCTTCTGCAGCACGGAGAGGATGCACGCGCCGACGAGCGTACCGAGCACACCGCCCCGCCCGCCGACGAGCGAAGTTCCCCCGATCGCCACCGCCGCGTACATGAAGAGCAGGAACGAATCGCTGACCCGCGGATCGCCCGAGCCAATCTCCGCGCTCAAGACCAACCCGGCAATCGCGTAGACAATGCCGGACATGACAAAAGCGGACAGCTTCGTCGTCCGGGTATTCAGGCCAGACAGGCGCGCGGAAGGTTCGTCGGCCCCCACGGCGTACAACGCCACGCCAAGTCGCGAATGCCTCAGCAAAAGCCAAAGCCCGGCCGTCACGGCCATGACGAGCGCCGGAGCCGGAATCGTCCAGATGTCGCCGCTCACGGCCTGAACGATTGTGTCGGTCACCTCACCGCCGGGAGCCGGCAGGATCAGAAGAGCGACGCCCTGGCAAACGATTAGCGAACCCAGGCTCACGGCGAGCGATTGCAGGCCGAGATAGGCGACCAGGAAGCCATTCAGGCCTCCGACGGCAGCGCCGATGGCGAGGACCGCAGCAAGGTTCCCGGTGGCTCCGAGGCTTCCGGTGCTGGTCGTCGCCACCACCACGTTGCCGATCGCAATGACGCCCGGCCCCGACAAATCCAGTTCGCCGCACAACACGACCAAGGTGAGACCGCTTGCCGCCAGCGCGAGGACGACGGTATTGTTCAGAAGATTGCTGATCCCGAATGCCGACAACGCCGATGGCTCGTGTACGGCATAGATGCCCGTCATGATGCAAAGCAGAACGAAGGCGGCTGCGCTGCCGCCCGCGGCGACGCTCCGGACCTGGGCGAGTTGCGAAGTCGCTGTCACGCGTGGGCCTGCGGGTTCGCCCGGCCGGTTTTGCCTCCGGAATGGCCCGACGCGAGGGCAAGGATGACATCCTGCGACAGCTCTGCGCGCGCAAGCTCGCCGGCGATGGCGCCCCGGTAGAGGACCAGGCAGCGATCGCAGAGACCGACCAGCTCGTCGAGTTCGGTCGAATAGAACAGGATCGCGCCGCCGCCCCGCACGAACTCCAGCATCATCGAATAAATGTGCTGTTTCGCGCCGACATCGACGCCGCGCGTGGGGTCGAAAAGAAGCAGGCATTTGGCGCCGGCCAGCAACGCTCTCGCCAAAATGGCCTTCTGCTGGTTGCCGCCGGAAAGCGCACCGATGCCGAGCGCCAAATACCGTTCCGGCAACTTGACCGCGGGCAATACTGTTTCGACGCGACGCCGCTCGGTCGTTTTGCTGATGAGATGAAGCCGGCTGGCCTGGTCGATGACGGGCAACGAGATATTGGCGACGGTCGTAAGATCGTTGAACACGCCCTCCGACTTGCGCTCCTCGGGTACCAGAACGATGCCGAGCCGACGGGCCGCGCGGGGCGAACGAATCGCGGCGGCCGTGCCTTCGACCCCGATCTCGCCCCGCTGCAATGGAGAGAGCCCGACCAGGGCCTTGAACAGACGCGACTGGCCTTGCCCTTCGAGGCCCGCCACGCCCACGATCTCGCCGGGCGCCAGCGAGAACCCGACGTCATCGATGCCGGGTCCCTTCAGATGGGTGGCGTGCAGAAGCGGTGGGGCGCCGCGACGGACCGATACCGAGCGGTGCGCGAACACTACGCCGACGGAGCGGCCGGCCATGCTGCTGAAGATGGCATCGTCGCTCAAGGCTGCGACTTCGCTGTCGAGGATTTTCCGTCCGTTGCGCAGGATCACGCATCGAGAGCAAAGCTGGCGGATTTCGTCGAGCTTGTGGCTGATATAGAGGATCGAGATCCGGTCGCGCAACGCGCGGGCGATCAGCGAGAACAGCCACTGCCGGTCGGACAGGGCCGCCGTCGGTTCGTCAAGCAGCAGCACCTTAGGCCGGTGCGAGAACGCCCGCACGATCTCGACTTTCTGGCGCATCCCAAGCGGCAAATCCCCGACCAGCGCCGATGGCGAAATGTCGGTGACGCCATGCTGCTGCAGGACCTGCTCTGCGTCAGCTTCTATCCGGCGTGTCGAGACGAGGCCAAACCGGTTGATGGCAGGTCGCGGCAAGAACAGGTTTACGGCGACGGATAGCGTCGGGACCAGGCTCAGTTCCTGGAAGGCGGTGGATACCCCCCGGGCGCGAGCATCGGCGATGACGCCGGGCAGGAACGGCTTCCCGTCAATTCGAATAGTACCGCTGTCGGGGGCAACGACCCCGCTGAGGATCTTGACGAGCGTCGATTTGCCGGCCCCGTTTTCACCGAGCAGGCCGCAGACCTCGGCAGGCTGGAGCTCGAACGAAA
>DASUIA010000201.1:0-2278 GCA_036273255.1 Bradyrhizobium sp. | reverse complement strand
GTTGACCGGGCGCGGCTCGATCGCGGCGGCAGATTCGATGATTTCGCAGTCCATTTTAGTCGATGCATCTGCGATCACAGCCTAAACGCTTGAATTTCAGCCATTATTTGCGATCTCGGTGGCTTTGGAAACAGCAAAATAACAGCGGAAAACAGCGGGAATAGCAGCGGCGGAACAGCAGGCTCGACAGCCGCCGCGCAGCACAGATGGACAGACTCGCTGTAACTCTCGTGGGCTGCACTCGATCGCGATGTTCTTCATATGTTCCTAGGTGGCTGCCGGCGCGGCAGGTTGCAAGAGTTGGCGGAGAAATTGTTTCGCAGCCCGTACTCTTAGGGCATGCACACATCCGTCCGGCGGACCATCCGGCGTCATTCCGGGGGCCTGCCCGTGGGCAGGCAGCCCGGAACCCATGAATACCGCCCTCGGACGGCCAGCTCTCGTCTTCGTATCGCTTGCCAGTTGTGGCGAGCCGGAACCGCCGTCGGGGCTGGCCTGTTTTATACACAGGCTCAAAAAATGGAGTTTGCGATGGACAAGCAGCGTGTCGAAGGCGGTGTCAAGAAGGCGACCGGCACGATCAAGGAAAAGGCCGGACAGCTGATGGGCGACCGCCACACCGAGGCCGAAGGCAAGGCCGAGAAGGCCGAGGGCCGGGTGCGCAGCGCCGTCGGCCACGCTAAGGACGCCGTCCGCGAGGTCGTAGGGAAGAAATAACAAGGCGGCATTGGGCGGATACCCAAACCTGGAGGACAGACATGCGCGCGGTCTTTCTGTGGCTGCTCGGGATTCCGATCCCGATCATCATTCTGCTGTACGTATTTCACGTCGCCTGAGCCGAGTGCACAGCCACCCTGTCCCGGGCAGGCAGGGGTGACGTCAAAAGGTTTGTGTCAGCAGGAGAGGGGTGCTGACGCCCTGGTTTTGGTTTTCGTGGTGGAAGACGGCGAACAGGATGCGGTCCATGGAGGTGCGATCCGAGAAGACGCCCATTGGGCGGGTTCGTCGGCGGACCTCGCGGAAGCGGCGTTCGATGGCATTGGTGGTTCTGACCTTCTTGCGTTCGGCCAAGGATTTGTAGCGCCAGCAGGTCAGCAGCTCGTCGAGATCGTCACGCAGACAGGCGACCGCTTTGGGGTAATCCGGTTCCCAACGGTCGGCGAAGCGGCGCGCGGCGGAGCGCGCTTGCGGCAGGGTCCGAGCGTTCATGACGGCCTGCAGATCAGCCTTGACGGCCGGCTGGTCGGCAACCCGCACCTTGGCCAGCACGTTGCGCATCTTGTGCGCCCAGCAGCGCTGGACGGGGATGCCGGGAAAGGCGGTCGGCAAGGCCGCCAAGAGCCCGCTGCCGCCATCGACGCAGATCATCTCCAGGCTGTTGCCGGCCAGGCCGCGGCGGATCAGATCGCCGAGGAAGCGCTCCCATTCGGCGGCGCTCTCGCTCTGCGCCAGGCGGAAATCGATGACCTCCTTCCTGCCGTCCGGGCGCAGCCCGAGGGCGACCAGGACCGGCCGCCGGATGGCGCCGGCGCCGGTCTTGCGGGCCAGCACGACGCCGTCGAGCATCAGCACGCGATACTGGTCGTTGAGCGGGCGAGCATGAAAGGCGGCGACTACCGCATCGAGCTGCCTGGCCACCGTACTGACCGTCGCCGGGCTGATCGGCCGCCCGAGGATTGGCAATAACGCCTCGCCGACCTTGCGCGTCGACAGCCCGAGCACGAAGCAGGCCAGGATCATGCGGTCGAGCTGCTCGGCGCGGCGGGCATAGGCGCGCAGCACCGCAATCGGCGCGAACAGCCGGGTGCGCGGCACCGCCAGCTCGATCTCGCCCAGCTCGGTCAACAGATGCCGCCGGTACGAGCCGTTGCGCCGGTCGGCCTGGTCGAGCACCGCCATCCGGTCGAGATGCGCGTCGATCGCCTCCGACATCTGACCCTGAAGGATGGCGGCAATCGCCTGCCGGCCAAGGCCGCGGTAGCCATCGCCCCATTCCAGACCTTGCCCCTGCATGCCCTTCACCAACTCGAATGCTCTCGGTAAGCTCCGGATCGTCACAGCCTGTGGCATTGGGGGTGCTCCTCTTTACGGACTTCAGCAATCCGCGGAGTACCCCCTCTCACTGCCCTGACACAAATCTTCGTACATCACCAAAACGCTTGGCCGATTGCTGTCGGCGCTCGTCCATGCCACTTTTGAGAAGGCGAATAATCCGCGGCGCACCGTGCCGCCCGAGTACTACCGCTTCCCGTTATTCTAGAGCCGGGTTTTAGAGCCG
>DASUIA010000200.1:0-14192 GCA_036273255.1 Bradyrhizobium sp. | reverse complement strand
CGGCCGGTGTCGTGGTCGGTGGCACGAAAGGCGGCGTGACGGGGAAGTAGCAAGTTACGTTCCCCGGACGCTGCGCAGCGCGCCGAAAGCGCGTTCACGCGCGTCTTCAACGCGCTATAGCGGTGCGCGGCAGATCCGGGGTCCAGCGACCAGCTCGCACGAGGGTGGGTCCCGAATCTGCGTCGCGTCATTTCATGCCGCGACGCGTCCGTGACACGAGGCTCTCACAGCCACGGCGCGGGCCGATCCATCGCGATCAGTGCGTCGACGTCGAGACGCGGACGGACCACAGCGTACCGGTCGTCCTTGACCAGCACTTCCGGAATCAGCGGCCTCGTATTGTAGGTGCCGGACTGCACGGCACCGTAGGCGCCGGCGGTCATGATCGCGAGCAGGTCGCCGGCCTTGGGCTCGGGCAGCGTACGGTCGAGTGCGAGGTAGTCGCCGGTCTCGCAGACCGGACCGACCACGTCGGCGACGATGGTCTTCGCATCCGTGGCGGCCTGTCGCACCGGCAGGATGTCGTGATGGGCCTCATAGAGCGTCGGGCGGATCAGATCGTTCATCGCCGCATCGATGATGACGAAGGTCTTGGCTTCGCTGCGCTTGACGTAAATCACGCGGCTCACAAGGATTCCGGCGTTGCCGACGATCATCCGGCCCGGTTCGAACATCAGCGTGCAGCCGAGATTATGCGTCACCCGCTTGACCATCGCGGCGTAGGCCGCCGGAGCCGGCGGCGCCTCCCGATCCCTGTAATAGGGAATGCCGAGGCCGCCGCCGAAATCGATATGGGAGATGACGTGACCGTCGGCCCGCAGCGTCCGGACAAATTCAGCCAGAATCCGGAACGCGGTTTCCATCCGGCTGAGATCGGTGATCTGGCTGCCGATATGCATGTCGGCGCCGGTCACCAGGATGCCCGGCAAGGTGGCGGCGCGGGCATAGACCGCTCTAGCGCGCGTCAGCGGAATGCCGAACTTGTTCTCCGATCGGCCGGTCGAGATCTTGGCATGGGTGCCGGCATCGATGTCGGGGTTGACCCGCACCGAGATGCGCGCCGTCTTGCCGCTCTCTGCGGCCAGCCGCGACAACAGTTCGAGCTCGGGTTCGGACTCGATATTGATGCACAGAATATCCGCGGCCAGCGCCGCGCGCAGTTCGGTTTCGGTCTTGCCGATGCCGGAGAACAGGATCCTGTCCGGAGGAATGCCGGCGGCCAGCGCCCTCTTCAATTCCCCCCCGGACACCACGTCGGCGCCGGCACCGAGCTTGGCCAGCGTGCGCAGCACCGACTGGTTGGAGTTGGCCTTCATGGCGTAGCACACCAGCGTCTTCTCGCCGGCAAAGGCCTGGCTGAACACCTGGTAGTGGCGCTCCAGCGTCGCCGTCGAATAGCAATAGAACGGCGTGCCGACCGCGGTCGCCAGCTCGATCAGGTTCACCGCCTCGGCGTGCAGCACGCCGTTGCGATAGTCGAAATGATTCATGGCGGCTCAGTTATTCAGGAGCGGATCGAGTACGAATGATTTCTTGCTACCTTTGGGGGCAGCCGGCGACGCCTCGGCTCCGTAGGTAGGGTTGAAAACAGTAGGCTTGTTGGCCTGTTCGGCGTCGCTGTCGCCTCGCATCGCGGCAGATGACTGCGGCGTCGCGGCGGGCGGCAGGTCGAGCGGGCCCTTGCGCCCGCATCCCGCCAGCGTCAGCGCGGCGGCGGCCAGCAGCACGACGGTCCATCTCGACAGACTAGAAACACGATTCACGGCGATATCCCCAAAGCGGCGGCACCATACAAAAATTGCCGCGTTCTGGCGAGGCCCGGAGAGTGATGAAATTGCGACGCAAACCGCGGTTCAGCCCGATTTCCGCTCTTTTTCCAGCCGCTTGAGCCAAGCCTTGGCCTGCGCCACAACATTCTTCGGCGCCGTTCCACCATAGCTCGTGCGGCTCTTCACCGAGGCCTCGACCGAGAGCACCTTCAGGGCCTCCGCCGTGATCCTGGGCTCGATGGTCTGCATCGCCTGCAGCGGCAGTTCGTGCAGTGCGACACCGTCTTTGGCCGCCCTGGCGACGATCCGCCCGGTAACGTGATGGGCATCGCGAAACGGCATTCTCAGCGTTCGCACCAGCCAGTCGGCAAGATCCGTCGCGGTGGCATAGCCCTCGCCCGCAGCGACCTTCATCCGCTTCTCGTCGGGCATCATGTCGGCCACCATGCCGGTCATCGCCCGCACTGCCAGCGAAAGGGCGCCGAACGCTTCGATGGCGCCGTGCTTGTCCTCCTGCATGTCCTTTTGATAGGCGAGCGGCAGGCCCTTCATCACGATCAGCAGCGCGGTCAGGGCGCCGATCACCCGACCGGTCTTGGCGCGAACCAGTTCGGCCGCATCGGGGTTGCGCTTCTGCGGCATGATCGACGAGCCGGTAGTGAATTTGTCTGACAAGCGCGCCAGCCCGACCAGCGGCGAGGTCCAGATCACGAGTTCTTCGGCAAGCCGCGACAGATGTACCGACGCGATCGCGGCCGCCGACAATGTTTCAAGCACAAAGTCGCGATCCGATACCGCGTCGAGCGAATTGGCCATGGGCCGCCCGAAACCGAGCGCCTTGGCCGTGGCATGGCGATCGATCGGAAACGACGTGCCGGCGAGCGCCGCGGCCCCGAGCGGGGATTCGTTGAGGCGCTTGCGGGCATCGGCGAAGCGGCCGCGGTCGCGCGATGCCATCTCGACATAGGCGAGGAGATGATGCCCCAAGGTCACCGGCTGGGCCGTCTGCAGATGGGTGAAGCCCGGCATGACCGTGCCGGCATGCTGCAGAGCCCGTTCCGCCAGCACCTGCTGGAAGGCCGCCAGTGCTGCATCCGCCGCATCGATGGTGTCGCGAACGTACAGCCGGAAATCGGTCGCCACCTGATCGTTGCGGGAGCGCGCGGTATGCAGCCGCCCGGCGGCGGGGCCGATCAACTCCGCGAGCCGGCTCTCGACATTCATGTGAATGTCCTCGAGCGCACGCTTGAAATCGAACGATCCCGAGCCGATTTCTGACAGAATCGTGTCTAGACCGCGTGCGATATTTTTCGCATCGTTTGCGGTAAGAATGCCTTGCGCGGCGAGCATCGCGGCGTGAGCCTTGGACGCGGCAATGTCCTGGGCAAAAAGGTGACGGTCGACGTCGATGGAGACGTTGATTTCCTCCATGATCGCGTCGGGGCGCTCGGTGAACCGGCCACCCCACATCTTGTTGCTCATGACCTGGTACTCATGACCTGCCTGTGACCCGCCGCCCATCGCAGCGCCCGCGTCGTCAACGATCCGCCGGGGGCGGTAACATAGGCCCTTGCATAGCCGTATCTGATACAGGATGACAAACGATATGCCTGAACAACCCGCGTCAACGCCAACGGCCACGCGCCGCATTCCCCTCGCGGTCGGCGCAGTGCTGATCGGCGCGGCGATCGGGTTTGCCGGGGTATACGGGATCGGCAGCCTCAAGCGCAACGCCGCCGGGGATTCGGCCTGCGGTCCGGCGGTGGCGCTGGCCCACAACCTGGCGCCGCTGGCGCGGGGCGAAGTCGCCGCACTGACCATGGCGACGACGCCGCTGAAGCTGCCGGATCTCGCCTTCGAGGATGCCGATGGCCAGCCCAGGAAGCTCTCGGACTGGCATGGCCGCACCGTGCTGGTGAACCTGTGGGCGACCTGGTGCGTGCCCTGCCGCCGGGAGATGCCGGCGCTCGACGGCCTGCAGACGCGGCTCGGCGGACCCGATTTCCAGGTGGTGGCCGTCAATATCGATACCCGCGATCCCGATAGGCCCCGGAACTTCCTGAAAGACGCCAAGCTAACCCGGCTCGACTATTTCAGCGACCAAAAAGCCAAGGTCTTCCAGGATCTTAAGAGCGTAGGGCGGGCGCTGGGGATGCCGACTTCGGTACTGGTCGACGGCCAGGGCTGCGAGATCGCGACCATTGCGGGTCCAGCGGATTGGGTGAGCGACGACGCGATCAAGCTGATTACGGCGGCGATCAAGCCTTCCGCGGCGGCATTCTAGGCCGAAACATCCAGATTGCCCCCGATACCGGGGCCGAGATTGGCCGGCGATGATGCGGTCGGGCTGCCGAGCAGGGTCTGGACCGCGAATTTCTCCGCATCGGCGCTCGATTTCAGCAGCGAGGTCGCGACCTGCATCTGCGTATTCCCCGCCTGGGCGGCGAGAATGCTGCTGATCATGCTCATCATATCCATACGCGCACACTCCGACCGCGGCACACTACCCGGCGGCAGTTAAGAAAACTCGAATGTGGGTCGCGGGGTCGTGGGCCAAGGCGCCCTTGCGCCGCGCCCACCGTCGTACACGGTGACCATCGGTGGGCACGTCATCGGGCACGCGTTCGCGCGACCGCTGGCTTTGCCCACCCTACCGATTCCCCGGCAAGAGCCTCAGCGCGTCGGGACCGGCTTGTCGCCGCGATAATCGTAGAAGCCGCGCTGCGTCTTGCGGCCGAGCCAGCCCGCCTCGACATATTTTACCAGCAACGGACACGGCCGGTATTTCGAGTCGGCGAGGCCCTCGTGCAGGACCTGCATGATCGACAGACAGGTATCCAGCCCGATGAAATCGGCCAGTTCGAGCGGCCCCATCGGGTGGTGCGCGCCGAGTTTCATCGCGGCATCGATCGCCTCGACGTTGCCGACCCCCTCATACAGCGTATAGATCGCCTCATTGATCATCGGCAGCAGAATGCGGTTGACGATGAAGGCCGGAAAATCCTCGGATACCGCGACCTGCTTGCCAAGCCGGGTAACGAATTCCTTCGAGGCGTCGAAGGTGCCGTCATCGGTGGCGATGCCGCGGATCAGCTCGACCAATTCCATCAGCGGAACCGGATTCATGAAGTGAATGCCGATGAAACGCTCCGGCCGGTCGGTGGAGGCGGCGAGCCGCGTGATCGAGATCGACGAGGTGTTGGAGGCGACGATCGCTTCCGGCTTCAGCACCGCGCACAGATCGTGGAAGATCTTGCGCTTGACCTCTTCCTTCTCGACCGCGGTCTCGATCACCAGATCGCAATCGGCCAGCCCATCGATTCCCTCGGTGGAAACGATTCTGCTCAGCGCCTGCTTGCGCGCGTCCTCGCTAATGATCTTCTTGGCGACCTGGCGCGAGAGGTTGCCGTTGATGGTCGCCATCGCGGACTTCAGGCGGTCGGCGGATATGTCATTGAGCACGACGTCGAACCCGGCGAGGCTCGCGACATGGGCGATGCCGTTGCCCATCTGGCCCGAACCGATCACGCCAACTTTCTTGATCATAACCATCTCGTCATCTCACGTGGGGCGGCGCGCGGTGCGCGCCTCCCCATCCCTTGCATGACACCGGCCGGATTTCATTCCTCCAGCCGGCGCGTTTTCACTTCCCAAGCTTGCCGAGCGCGTCGGTGAGTTCAGGAACCGCCTGATACAGATCGGCCACCAGGCCATAATCGGCGACCTGGAAGATCGGCGCGTCCTCATCCTTGTTGATCGCAACGATCACCTTCGAATCCTTCATGCCGGCGAGATGCTGGATCGCACCGGAGATGCCGATCGCCACATATAATTCCGGCGCCACCACTTTGCCGGTCTGGCCGACCTGCCAATCGTTCGGTGCATACCCGGCATCGACCGCGGCGCGCGAGGCGCCGACGCCGGCCCCGAGCTTGTCCGCAAGCGGCTCGATGTATTTGGCGAAATTCTCGCGGCTCTGCATGGCGCGGCCGCCGGAAACGATGATCTTCGCCGACGTCAGTTCGGGACGATCGCTCTTGGCGACCTCCTCGCCGACAAAGCTGGAAAGGCCGGGGTCGGCAGCGGAGGCGGCATTCTCGACCGGCGCGCTGCCGCCATCGCCGGTGGCGGCGAAGGTCGAGGTCCGCACCGTGATGATCTTCTTGGCGTCCTTCGACTTCACGGTCTGGATCGCATTGCCGGCATAGATCGGCCGCTCGAACGTATCAGGCGAAACCACCTTGATGATTTCCGACACCTGCATCACGTCGAGCAGCGCGGCGACGCGAGGCATCACGTTCTTGAATCGCGACGTGGCCGGAGCGACGAAGGCATCATAGGCCGGAGCCAGCGCGACGATCAGGGCGGCCAGCGGTTCGGCGAGATCGTGGGCGTAGGCGTCGCCTTCCGCCAGCAGCACCTTCTTGACGCCGGCGAGCCTGGCGGCGGCCTCGGCGGCCGCCTTGGTGCCCTCACCGCCGCCGGCGATCAGCACATGGACCTCGGCACCCAGTTGCGCGGCCGCGGTCAGCGCCTTGTTGGTGGAATCCTTCAGGGCGGCGGCTTCGTGTTCGGCAATCAACAGCGTCGTCATCAGAGAACCCCGGCCTCGTTCTTGAGCTTCGACACCAGTTCCGTGACGTCCTTGACCTTGACGCCGCCCTTGCGACCCGGCGGTTCGGATGTCTTGAGGATCTCGAGATGCGGAGCGAGATCGACACCATAGTCGGCCGCGCTCTTGTCGGCGATCGGCTTCTTCTTCGCTTTCATGATGTTGGGCAGGCTGGCGTAGCGCGGCTCGTTGAGCCGCAAATCGGTGGTGACGATCGCCGGTCCCTTGAGCTGGACGGTCTGCAGGCCGCCGTCGACCTCGCGCGTCACCTTGAAATCGGAGCCATCGACCTCGAGCTTGGAGGCAAAGGTCGCCTGCGACCAGCCGAGCAGCGCGGCCAGCATCTGGCCGGTCTGGTTGGAATCGTCGTCGATCGCCTGCTTGCCGAGAATGACGAGGCCGGGCTTCTCTTCGTCGACAATGGCCCTGAGGAGCTTCGCGACCGCCAGCGGTTCGACCAACCCGTCCGCCTTGACCAGAATGCCGCGATCGGCGCCCATGGCGAGTCCGGTACGGATGGTCTCCGACGCCTGGGCGGGACCGATCGAAACCACCACCACCTCGGTTGCCTTGCCGGCCTCTTTCAGGCGCAAGGCCTCCTCGACGGCGATTTCATCGAATGGATTCATCGACATCTTGACGTTGGCGAGTTCCACACCCGATCCATCGCTCTTGACACGGACCTTGACGTTGTAATCGACCACCCGCTTTACCGGCACCAGAACCTTCATCGACCCTCTTTCGCCTGGATTTCAGGTTTGATCAGCTTGGGCGCGGAACCTAAAGGTCCGGCCAACCCCGGTCAACGAGCGAAGGCCAAAAATCGCTTCCGGACCGGCGCGATCAGCGGTTCTGGCCGGGCACCCAGAGCACGTCGCCGGCGCCGTTTTGGTTCACGGAACGGCTGGCGACGAACAGGAAGTCGGACAGGCGGTTCATATAGTGGATCGCCGCGGCACTGACGGATTCGTTGGGCTGTGCCGCGAGTTCCACCATGATGCGTTCCGCCCTGCGGCAAATGGTGCGTGCCAGATGCAGGTGCGCCGCCGCCGGCGTGCCGCCGGGCAGCACGAACGAAGTCAGCGGCGCCAGCCGCTCGTTCAGGCTGTCGATGTCGCGCTCGAGCCGCTCGACCTGGCTCGACACCATCCGCAGCCGCTCCGCCTTGCCTTCGCGCTCAGGTACCGCGAGGTCGGCGCCGAGGTCGAACAGGTCGTTCTGGATCAGGCCCAGCATGGCATCGAGACCGCGCGCATCCGAAAGATGTAGCCGGACGACGCCGATGGCGGCGTTGGTTTCGTCAACCGTTCCATAGGCGCTGATGCGCAGATCATATTTGGGGCGACGCTCGCCGCTGCCCAGCGCGGTGGTGCCGTCATCCCCGGTTCGCGTGTAGATCCGATTGAGAACGACCATTTTTGGTTCCCGCGTTCTTGCCGCCTATCCGGTGGAAGAGGGAGCACGTCGGCTTCCCCGGGGATCCCCGGCATGGCCGTTCTCGTCTCTTCAATGCCCCATCGCCCACACCGTGAGCATGGCGAGGACGATCGCGATAAACTGCAGCAGCACCCGCCATTGCATCAGCTTCTGGGACAGGTTCGGCGACCCGCCCCGCATCATGTTGATGAGACCGAGCAGCAGCACGAAGGCAACGGCACCGACGGCAATGGGAAGAATTAGCATGCTGAGGAAGGAGGACATGATCGCTACATAACACGGCGCCGCAGGGTCCGCCATCTTCCGGGACGCCGTCGGCCCCCAATGATCTGGATTTTTGTCCAATAATAACAGATGTTGGCCGGGCGCCGCGTGTACCGGTCTTCTGCCGTTCAAGGTGAAATGTGAGGCAGCTTCGTTACGTCTATCTGGTGGCACTGGATGCATTCTACACGTTTCTCGCCGACGACGGCTGGGCGATAGCCAGCCATATCGCGCTGTCGACGCTGATGGCGTTGTTTCCGTTTCTGATCGTGCTGACATCGCTGGCCGGATTCTTCGGTTCGAAGGAACTTGCCGACCAGGCCGCCGGGTTGATTCTGCAGACCTGGCCGAAGCAGGTCGCCGATTCGCTGTCGGTCCAGATTCACGATGTGCTGACCACGACCCGCGGCGATGCTCTGACCATCGGTGCCGTGCTGGCGGTTTATTTCGCCTCCAACGGGGTCGAAAGCCTGCGCGTCGCGCTCAACCGGGCCTATGCTGTGGTCGAGCCGCGGCGCTGGTACTGGCTGCGCCTGGAATCGATCGGCTACACGCTGGTCGCCGCCTTTACCGCGCTGGCGATGGCATTCCTGATCGTGCTGGGCCCGCTGATGCTGGAAGCCGCCCGGCGCCACATTCCGCTGGTCATCAAGAGCAACGAGAATTTTCTCAACATCGCGCGTTACGGCATCACGATCTCCGCCCTGATCGTGGCACTGCTGATCCTGCACGCCTGGCTCCCGGCAGGCCGCCGCGGATTTCTGCAGATTCTGCCCGGCATCATCTTCACCATGGTGGCGTCGCTGGTCTCGGGCGTGGTGTTCGGACAATACCTGGCGCGTTTTGCCAACAACTACGTCACGATGTATGCAGGGCTTGCATCCGTCATCATCGCGTTGGTGTTTCTCTATTTCATTGCCGCGATCTTCGTGTATGGCGGCGAGTTGAACGCCGCGATCATCAAGTCCCGGCTGCCGGACGGCGTGTCGCTTCAAGCAGCGCAGTCGCCAAAGCGCGCGGGCTCACGGGCTTGACCAGGAAGGCGTCGGCGCCGGCG
Source organism: Bradyrhizobium sp. (assembly GCA_036273255.1). GTDB lineage: Bacteria > Pseudomonadota > Alphaproteobacteria > Rhizobiales > Xanthobacteraceae > Bradyrhizobium. The sequence continues at coordinate 5,053 of DASUIA010000200.1, read as the reverse complement.
GCACGCGACGCCGCTTCATCGTCGGCGCGGCCCGACACCCCGATGACGGCTATGCGGCCCAGCGGCGGGCGCAGATCGCGTATCTGCCGGATCGCCTCGATGCCGTTGATGCCCGGCAGCACCATGTCCATCAGCACCGCGTCGAACTCGCCCCGCGCGATCCGCTCGGCGGCCGCCTCCCCGTGCCCGATGAATTCCGCATGATGGCCGAGTTCGGTCAGGATCGTGTTGAGCACGACGCGGCCGAACGGATTGTCCTCGACGCTGAGGACGCGGAGCGCGCGGGCCTGCCCCGGGGAGGCATCGGCGTCGGAACTCGAGATGATCGGCACCGATCCCTTTGGCCGCGCCAGCACGACAGTCAGGGTGAAGGTGGTGCCGCCGCCACGCCGGGGCACAACCGCGATGTCGCCCCCCATCGCACGGGCCAGTTGCTTCACCGAGCACAGCCCGAGCCCGGCTCCGCCGAAGCGCGACGCGATGTTGACGTTGGCCTGCGAGAACGGCCGAAACAGGCGCTTGATCTCGGCGAGCGCAAGCCCGATGCCGCTGTCGGAGACCGCGAAGGCGACACCGACCGCGCCTTTCGGGCTCGATGCCGGCGCGGCCCGCAACGTGACGCTGCCGCGTTCGGTAAACTTCACCGCATTGTCGATCAGGTTTTCCAGCGCCGCGCGGAGACGGACCGGATCGCCGATCACGAAGGTGGGGATCCTCTCCGAAATCTCGACGGCCGAGCGCAGGCCCTTGGCCGCTGCCCGGCCCGCCAGCGAATCGCCGGCGTTGCGGGCGAGCGCGCGCAAATCGAAAAAGTCCCGACGAACCGCCAGTCCGGATTCGCCGCTCTTCGCGGCGTCGACGAACAGGGTCGCCAGGTTGGCCAGATGCTCCGCGCCAGCCTTGATGGTATCGACCCAACGCCGCTCGCGCTCGGCAAGATCGGACGTTGCGAGGAGATCGCTGATGGCAAGGATTCCGGTGAGCGGTGTGCGCACCTCATGCGCGAAGGCGGCGAGCGCAGCCTCGACCACGCCGGATGAGGCCGCCTTCCCGGCAGCGCGCTTGCCGCGGGCCTTGCGCGCGACCGCCGTCCGGGCGCGCCGTTTCGTCGCCCGCCGTTTCACTGGCCGCGTGGTGCGCTTCGAGCGCGATTTCGGCGCCATGATTCCCCCGCCCTGGCCGGCTCCAGCATGACATGGCGAGGCTGTGGGAGCCACGCCGAAGGAAGTTTTCCCACCGATGTTGGGTGTCCTAAATTATGGCAACCCGACGACACGGCGGATGTCCGCTGGCGTCGCTCCGGCGGCACGAAGTTCGCGCAAGCCGGTGGCTTTGGTGGATTTGGACAGCTTCCGCCCGGCGCCGTCGAGAATCAGACGATGGTGCCGGTAGGCCGGCCGTGGCAGCCCAAGCAGCGTTTGCAGCAGCCGATGCAGGCTGGTCGACCAGAACAGGTCCTGGCCGCGTACCACCTCCGTCACGCCCTGCAGGGCGTCGTCGACCACGACAGAAAGATGATAGCTGGTCGGCGTCTCCCGACGCGCCAGGACGGCATCGCCCCATGCGTCCGGATCGGCTGCCACCGCGCCGGTCTCGCCGCCGGGTCCCTCGCCCTGCTCGATCCAGCCGAGGTCGCCGGCGCGCGCGCAGGCCGCCGCCATGTCGAGCCGCAATGCCGGCGACGCGGCCGTTCCGACCGGACGCGCATGCCGGTCGGGTGGAACCGCTCCGGGGTAGAGCGGCGCCCCGTCGGGGTCGCGCGGCCACGGCATTCCGGCTTCTTCCTGGCGGGCTACCCGCCGCGCCAACTCGGCACGGCTCTCGAAACTTGGATAGATCAGGCCGAGCGTGTCGAGCCGCTCCACCGCCCGGCGATAGTCGATGAAATGCCGCGACTGCCGCCGCACCGGGGTCTCCCATGTGACCCCGAGCCAAGCGAGGTCCTGGTAGATCGCCGCCTCGAATTCCGGCCTGCAGCGGTCGGGGTCGATGTCCTCGATGCGCAGCAGAAAACGTCCCCCACCCTGGCGGGCCAGATCGAAATTCAGCAGGGCCGAATAAGCGTGGCCGAGGTGAAGATACCCGTTCGGGCTCGGCGCAAAACGGAACACGGGTGGCATTGAACGCTCGACATTCGTCATGGCCGGCTTGACCCGGCAATCCATCCTTCAAGAGTCTGTTACGATATGAGATGGATGTGCGGGTCAAGCCCCGCGCATGACGGCCCCGCGAGTCGATGATCACAGCTTCATGACCGTCCATCTCAACACCCAGGCCGACCTGGAAGACGCGATCCGCGCGCTGGTCGCAAGGGATCCGCGGCTCGAGCCCATCCTTGAACGCACCGGCATGCCCGCATTGCGCCGGCGCGAGCCCGGCTTCGCCGGCCTTGCCGCGATTGTCACCGGCCAGCAACTGTCCACCGCAAGTGCTGCGGCGATCTGGGCGCGGCTCAGCGCGGCGTTCGATCCCTTTGATCACGCGAGCCTGCGGAAGGCGCGCGCCAACCGTCTCGGCCGGCTCGGGTTGTCGGCCGCGAAGATCAGGACCTTGAAGAGCCTCGCCCACGAACTCGCCGCCGAGCGACTGAACCTCGAGGTGCTGGCGAACGAGGATGCCGACGTCGCCCACCATACGCTGACCGCGCTGCACGGCATTGGTCCCTGGACCGCCGACGTCTATCTCCTGTTCTGCCTCGGTCACGGCGATGCGTGGCCGGCCGGCGACCTCGCCGTGCAGGAAGCGGTCAAGGTCGGGCTCGGGCTGAAGACCCGGCCGACCGCCAAACAGATGGCGCCGCTGGCCGAGCCGTGGCGGCCGTTGCGGGGCGCCGCGGCGCATCTGTGGTGGAGCTACTATCGGCTGCTGCGCAAGCGCGAAGGCGTCCTCGCAAGCGAGCCAAAAGCGAACACTGTTTCAAACAAACTGCCGGTCGCAAAGCGGTCATCGGCAAAAGGGAAGATCGCGGCAACAAGGATGCCGGGATCGAAAAAATGAAATCCACCGACTTCATCGTCGCGCGCCCACACGGGTTTGCGCCGTATTCCGCCGGATCAGGGCCACATGCTGTCCTTGCTGGACTGATCCGCTTTCTGCGCGACCCCAAACCGGTATAGGCTTGCGGCCGGGAACGGCGCGACCCGCCGGCGAAGAGAAACGCGCATGCTGGACAGAACCGACGATATTTCGCTCGCCGTGGACAGTTGGCTGGCGCAATTCGAACAAGCCCTCGCAGAACCCGACACCATCCTGCTGAAAACCCTGTTTCATGCCGAAAGCTACTGGCGCGATGTACTGGCGCTGAGCTGGAACCTGCAGACGACGAACGGGGCGGACGCAATCCTGAACGAATTGACGCTGCACGCCGGACGCGCCTCTCCGCACAATTTTACCGTCGACCCCGATCGCGCCGCCCCGCGCCGCGTCACCCGCGCCGGCACCCGGGTGATCGAAGCCATTTTCAGATTTGAAACGGCGCAAGGCCGCGGCGACGGCATCCTGCGCCTCGCCGCCGATGCCGGTGACCGCGGCAAGCTGAAGGCCTGGACGCTGCTGACGGCGCTCGAGGAGTTGAAAGGGTTTGAAGAGCAACTCGGAATGGCGCGGCCCCGTGGCAGCGCCAATTCACGCGATTTTCGCGGTTCGAACTGGCTCGACCTGCGGAAAGCCTCGGCTGAATATGCCGACCGTGATCCGGCCGTGCTCGTGATCGGCGGCGGCCAGGCCGGGCTTTGCATCGCCGCACGCCTCCGCCAGTTGCAGGTCGACACCCTGATCGTGGACCGCGCGGCCCGCATCGGCGACAACTGGCGCCAGCGCTACCACGCGCTGACGCTGCACAATCAGGTTCAGGTCAACCATCTGCCCTACATGCCGTTTCCTCCGAACTGGCCGACCTACATTCCCAAGGACAAGCTCGCCAACTGGTTCGAGGCCTATGTCGAGAGCATGGAGCTGAACTTCTGGACCAGCACCGAGTTCGAGGTCGGCAGCTACGACGAGAAAGCGGGGCACTGGTCGGTGGAGCTGCGCCGCGGCGACGGCAGCCAGCGCACGATGCATCCGCGCCATGTCGTACTGGCCACCGGCGTCAGCGGCATCCCGAACCTGCCCGATATTCCGACGCTGCCGCAGTTCGCCGGCGCGGTGATGCACTCCAGCCGGTACACTGACGGCGAGGAATGGAAGGGAAGGAAGGCGCTGGTGATCGGCACTGGCAACAGCGGGCACGACATCGCGCAGGATCTGCATTCCAGCGGCGCGCAGGTCAGCCTGGTCCAGCGCAGCCCGACCTTGATCACCAATATCGAACCGTCAGCACAGCTCGCCTACTCCGCCTATAACGAGGGCACGCTGGAAGACAACGACCTGATCGCGCTGTCGATGCCGCTGACGCTGGCCAAACGAAGCCATGTGCTGCTGACCGAACAATCGAAGCAACTCGATCAGCCGCTGCTCGGCAACCTCGAGCGCGTTGGATTCAAGCTCGATTTCGGCGACGGCGGCACCGGCTGGCAGTTCAAATACCTGACCCGCGGCGGCGGCTATTATTTCAATGTCGGCTGCTCCGATCTGGTCGCCAGCGGCGCGATCGGGCTGATCCAGTTTGCCGATATCGCATCCTTCGTCGCCGACGGCGTGCGGATGAAGGACGGCAGCGCCGTCGCCGCCGACCTGATCGTGCTGGCGACCGGATACAGGCCCTGGGAGTATCTGGTACGGCGGCTGTTCGGCGACGAGGTTACCGCGCGCGTCGGTCCGATCTGGGGTTTCGGCGACGGACAGGAATTGCGGAACATGTATGCGCGCACCGCGCAACCCGGGCTGTGGTTCATCGCCGGCAGCCTGGCACAGTGCCGGATCAACTCGAAATACCTCGCGCTGCAGATCAAGGCCATCGAGGAGGGACTGCTGCCGCGCGGTTCGACCTCGCCGCATGGAGGTCAACCGCATGCCAACGATTCTCGGCTCGGGTGAGCATCGCTACCGCGTGGTGGAGAACTGGGCCAGGCTGCCGGACGGATGGAATCTCACCGACGTCGCCTCGGTCGCG
>DASUIA010000199.1:0-20987 GCA_036273255.1 Bradyrhizobium sp. | reverse complement strand
CGGCCATTGTCGTCCACCACGGCCGCTTCGCAACACAGGCCGGGCAAGCCGGTCGAACCGGCGCGCGACAGATCGCCGCCGAGGCGGGTGTAGACCGCAACCGGGCAGGTTTCGGTCGAGCCATAGACCTGGAGCACGGGCACGCCGCGCGCGACCAGGCGTTGGATCAGATGCGGCGGCACGATGGTCGATCCGGTCGAAACCGCGCGCAGCGAGGACAGATCGGTGAGCGCCCAGTCCGGATGGTCGCTCATGGCCTGGATCGTCGCCGGCACCAGCACCGTCAAGGTCGGGCGGTCGCGGGCGATGGTGGCGAGCGCGGCCTCCGGCGTGAAGCGGGAATGGATGGTCACGGTGGCGCCGTGATGCAGCGCCGGCGTGGTCTGGATGTTGAGGCCGCCGACATGGAAGAACGGCAGCACGGTCAGGACATGATCGTCCGAGGAGAGGCCGTGCATGTGCTGGCTCATCACCCCGTTCCACAGCAGCGCCTCCTGCCGCAGCACGGCGCCTTTCGGCCTTCCGGTGGTGCCGGAGGTGTAGACGATCAGCAGCGGGCACGACAGGTCGGCATCCGATATGCATCCGCTGCCGCGGGTTTGCGCCAGCACGCGATCGAAGATGTCTCCGCGTGCCGGGGCAAAGTCGAACCCGATCACGCCGGTCGCAGGCAGGCCCGCGTCGAGCGCCGGCAGAATGCCGGCGAAGGCCTGTTCGAGCACCAACAGCTTGACCGCGGCGTCGGTCAGAATGAACGATTGTTCGGCGGCGGCGAGCCGCCAGTTCAACGGCACCAGCATCGCGCCAAGGCGAGCACAGGCGTAGAGCAGCACGAGATAGTCCGGCCGGTTCAGGCTGAGGATGGCGACGCGATCGCCGCGGCCGATGCCGAATTCGGCCCTCAGCGCCCGCGCGGCCTGTTCGATGCGGGCACGGAGCGCAGCGTAGGTCAGGACCTCGCCCTCGAAAGCGATCGCGGGCTTGTCGGGAGCAAAAGCGGCATTGCGCTCGATCAGGCTACAGAGGTCCACGCGCTACTCGTCCGATTCACCGTTCTCGTACAGCGCTTCGCGGCCGATGCGGTCGAGGCAGAGCTCAGCCGTCCAGGGCAGCATCAGCGAACCGCAGCGGCTGTCGCGATAGATCCGTTCGAGCGGCAGCGACTTCAGCATCGCCTGGCCGCCACAGGTGCGGATCGCCAGCGTGGCGATTTCGTTGGCGCCTTCCATCGCGGAATATTGCGCGGCATAGGCCCGCAGCACCTGCTCCTTGGTCGGGTTGGCGCAGGCCTCGGTGACGGCCAGATACCAGATTGCCTTGATCTGCTCGAGCCGGATCTGCATCTGCGCGACCGCGATCTGCTTGGTCGGATACATTCGCCGCTTGACCGGCGACGTACCCGGCACCTCGCCGCGCAGATAGCGCACGGTAAAGTCATAGGCCGCCTGCGCGAGCCCCATATAGGTCGGCGACAGCGTCAGGAACATGTGCGGCCAGCGCATCGCCGCCTGGAAATAGACGCCGCGCGGCATCAGCGCCGCATCCTCCGGCACGAACACATCCTTGAACAGCAACGTGCGCGAGACCGTGCCGCGCATGCCGAGCGGATCCCAGTCGCCGACCACCGATACCCCGTCGGCCTTGGCAGGGACGGCAAGATAGAGTGTGTTGCGGCGAGAGGCCTTTTCGCCTTCCGCGACCTCGGTGCAAAGCACGCCGTAAAAATCGGCGTGACCGGAAAGCGAGGCGAAAATTTTCTTGCCGTTGACCAGCCAGCCGCCCTTGACCGGCTTTGCCTCGGTGCCGAACGCAACTCCGCCGGCTGCGGCCGCGCCGCCTTCCGAGAACGGCTGCGAGTAGATCGCGCCGTCGTCGACGATACGCTTGTAGTGGATGGCGCGGCGTCGCTCGTGTTCGGCGCGAGTCGCAGCGTCCATCTCGAGATCGTCGGTCAGCGGGCCGGACCACAGCGTCGAGCAGACATGCATGTTCCAGGTCAGGGCGGTCGCACCGCAATAGCGCCCGATCTCGGTGGCCGCAAGCGCGTAGGTCTGGTAGTCCGCGCCGAGGCCGCCCTGGTTTTTCGGGATGGCGATCCCGAGCAGGCCCGCTTGGTGCAGGTCGCGGTAGTTCTCGACCGGGAATTTGGCTTCGCGGTCATAGGCGGCGGCGCGGCCGGCGAAGACGGTTTGACCGAGGCGCCGCGCGGTCGCGATGATCGTGGCCTGCTCGCCATCGAGGCGAAACGCCTTGGGATCGAAGATCGGCTGGTCTGGCTCGATGGCGTCGATCGCCGCTGCGCTCCTGGTAGCCTGAACCGTCATGATGCCGTCACTTGTGTTGCTGCCGCATGGGTCTTTAGGAATTGATCGAGCGCGGCATTGAATGCGCCCGGGCGCTCCAGATTGGCGAGGTGACCAACGCCTTCGAGCTCGACATAGCTCGCGGATGGAATGTAAGTCGCCATTTTCGCCACCATCGGCGCCGGGGCATTGTTGTCCCTGGAGCCCGACAGCACCAGCGTCGGCACTGTGATTTGCTTCAACGCCTGGCGCAGGTCGAATCCCATCAGGGCCAGCATGGTGGCGCGGTAGGTCGCTTCGGGGACCGCCGCCATGCAGTCGCGCGCCAGCGCGATCCCGTCGGCGTCGGGGTTGTCGCCGATCAATTCCCGTACCAGCGATGGCGCCAGCGAAACCAGCGTTTCGCCGCTGTCGAGCGGGCCGAGCCGCGCGTTGATGAAGTTCCTTTGCCAGTCGCCGTCGGGCTTGCCGAAGGCGGGACTGGTCTGGGCAAGAACCACGGCCGTGGCCGCGTGCGGATGCTTCACCAGCCATTGCTGAACGATCATGCCGCCGATCGAATGCCCGACCAGGATCGGCCGGGATGCCCCGACCTGCTGCAGGAATTCCTGCAGCGCATCGGCGAGGGTGGAAATGCTGACGCGCGGGAGCGGCGCTGATCCACCGTAGCCCGGCATGTCCCACGCGATGGCACGATAGCGCTCGCCAAAGAAATCCAGTTGGTTGCGCCATCCGCGTGCCGCGCCGCCGATGCCATGCAGAAATACCAGCGGCGGCGCGGCCGCGTCGCCGGCGGCCTCGAAGCCGAAACGGCCATTCCTGGTATTCATGGGCTGAGACGCGGGCACGCACACCTCTGACATGTCGGACCCGGCGATGCTAACAGGACCAGCATCGATGAAAAGCGATAATTTTATATCTAAAGCAATTTTGGGCCGGTGGAAGGCGTGTGCCCGGTCCCGTCATTCGTTGGCCTCGGGCGGCAGGAAGTTGACTTCATGCTCGGCGGAGATGCGGACGATTTCCGCGACGTCCGTCAGGTTATGAAGCTGGTTGAACAAGGCCTCGAGTTTGTGCGTCGGCGAAACCCAGAACAACGCCCGCGCCGGCTTGTCCGATTTGTTGAAGTAGCCATGCGGAATGCCGCGGGGCAGCCGGACCAGGTCTCCGGCCTTGGCCTGCACCCACACGCCGTCCAGTTTGAGGTCCAGCATGCCATCCTGGACCAGGATGAATTCGTCCTGGGTGGGGTGAATATGAACCGGGACAAACTGGCCGGGATCGCTGTTGGTCTCGAAGGCGAAGGTGGAGTCGGTCACCGCTTTGGGGAAATAGACCTGTCCGAGGATGTTCCAGGTCTTGCCGGAATAGCCCGTTCCGTTCTGCGTGATGCCTTTTTCCAGAGCTGCCATGATTTCCGTCCCCGTTTCGGTTCGACCGACGCTACCTTCGACGTTCCCGGTGTCAAGCACTACGGACGTGGCTCATGTTGGCCGCAGGGTTGATTTCTTGCAAAAATTTGAAGTCTAAAATATACGCGGGTGACCACGTCGCTGAAATTCGATCGGGAGGCTGCGCATGTCTGGACTGCCGCATTCCGTGCATGCGCTGGTGACCGGGGGCGGACGGGGTATCGGCCGCGCGATCGCGGCTACGCTGGTGCAGGCTGGCGCGACGGTCACCGTGCTTGGCCGCAGCCGCGCCGGGCTGGACAATGCCGTGGCCGCCAGCCATGCCCATTTCGCCGTCGTAGCGGATGTGACGGATCAGGCGGCGACCGCCATCGCCGTGGCCGAGGCGGCGGCGCGACAGCCGATCGATATCGTGGTCGCCAACGCGGGGATGGCCGAGTCCGCGCCATTCGTCAAATCCGACGCGGCGCTGTTTCAGCGCATGATGGCGGTCAATTTCATGGGCGTGGTCCTTGTCGTTCAGGCCGCGTTGCCCGCCATGATGGACCGCCGCTACGGCCGCATTGTCGCGATTGCATCGACCGCGGGCCTCAAGGGATACGCCTATGTCAGCGCCTACAGCGCCGCAAAGCATGCGGTGGTCGGGCTGGTGCGTTCGCTGGCCCTGGAACTTGCCGGCACCGGCGTGACGGTGAATGCGGTGTGTCCCGGCTTTACCGACACTGACCTGCTCGCTGCCAGCATCGACAACATCATGAAGAAGACCGGCCGCAGCCACGATCAGGCGGTGGCAGAACTCGCCAGGCACAATCCGCAGGGCCGCCTCGTGACGCCATCGGAAGTGGCAGACACGGTGCTCTGGTTGTGCGGCGAGGGCGCAGGTGCGATCACGGGGCAGGCGATTGCGGTCGCCGGCGGTGAGGTCTAGCCGGTGCATGAAACCGTCATTGCGAGCGCAGCGAAGCAATCCATCGAGCCGCATGCACGACATGGATTGCGTCGTCGCTTCGCTCCTCGCAATGACAACGATAATAGGGAGATCCCATGAGCATCCCGGCAAATCCCGTCACGCTGCCATTGGCGGATTATTCGCCCCGTCACTTTCTGCTCGCGGTGACCGATAGCGTGGCGATGGTGACGCTGAACCGCCCCGAGCGGAAAAATCCGCTGACCTTCGAGAGCTATCGCGAGTTGGCCGATTTTTTCCGGGCCTGTGCGATGGATGACGAGGTCAAGACCATCGTCGTCGCCGGTGCGGGCGGCAATTTCTCGTCTGGCGGCGATGTGTTCGAGATCATCGGTCCGTTGGTGAAGATGGATACCAAGGGGTTGACTGCGTTCACCCGCATGACCGGCGATCTCGTCAAGGCGATGCGCGCCTGTCCGCAGCCGATCGTTGCCGCGGTCGAGGGCATCTGCGCCGGCGCCGGCGCGATCGTGGCCATGGCGTGCGATCTGCGCCTTGCCGCGACGGGGGCCAAGGTCGCGTTCCTGTTCAACAAGGTCGGCTTGGCTGGCTGCGACATGGGCGCCTGCGCCATCCTGCCGCGCATTATCGGGCAGTCGCGGGCCTCCGAATTGCTCTATACCGGCCGCTTCATGACCGCAGAGGAGGGCGAGCGCTGGGGGTTCTTCAGCCGCATCGTGGCGCCCGAGCACGTGCTGACGCAGGTGCAGCATCTCGCCAGACAGATTGCCGAAGGGCCGACCTTCGCCAACACCATGACCAAGCGCATGTTGGCGATGGAATGGGCGATGTCGGTGGAAGAGGCGATCGAGGCCGAGGCGGTCGCCCAGGCCTTGTGCATGACGACCGCCGATTTCGCCCGCGCATTTGAGGCGTTTTCGAATAAAGTGAAGCCGGCGTTTCAAGGCAATTGACTCGTGACGAAACGTAGCCTGGGTGAAGCGCAGCGAAACCCGGGGGTCCGATAAACTGCCTCGGGAATCCCGGATTGCGCTTTGCTCCATCCGGGCTACCGTCGGTGGCGGGTCTTGCCGGAAAAATGCTTTAGGTCTAAAATAGTTTGGAAGGTTGGCCCCGGAGGCTCTCATGAAGATCGCGATCATTGGTGGCGGGCCGGCCGGCCTGTACGCCGCGATCCTGCTCAGGAAGCAGCGGCCGGAGGCCGAAGTCACGGTCTATGAGCGCAACCGCGCCGACGACACCTTCGGCTTCGGGGTGGTGTTTTCCGACGCCACGCTGGACAATTTCGAAAAGTATGATTCGCCGAGCTATCGCCGCATCACCGAGGAATTCGCCTATTGGGACGATATTGCGGTGCATTTCCGCGGCACGGTGCATCGGGTCGGCGGCAACGGCTTCTGCGGCTGCTCGCGACGCAAGCTGCTATTGATTCTGCAGGAGCGCGCGCGCGAGCTCGGCGTGGCCCTGATGTTCCAGGCTGACATCGAGGACGAAGCCCGCTTCGCCGATGCCGATCTGGTGGTGCTGGCCGACGGCATCAACAGCCGTTTCCGCGACAAATATGTCGAGCACTTCGAGCCCGAAGTGGATGTTCGCTCCAACATGTTCGCCTGGATGGGCTCGACCCGGCCGCTCGATGCCTTCACGTTCATCTTCCAGGAGACCGAGTGGGGCCCGTTCATCGCGCATGCCTATCAATACGAAGTCGGACGCTCGACCTGGATCTTCGAGACCGATCCGGAGACTTTTGAGCGCGCCGGGCTGAAGGGCTTGAGCGAGAAGCAATCGGCCGATCGAATGGCCAGGATTTTCGGCTGGTTCCTCGAAGGCCACCCGCTGCTGACCAATCGTTCGATGTGGCGCAATTTTCCGATGATCCGCAGCAAAAGATGGGTCAAGAACAACATGGTGCTGCTGGGCGATGCCAAGGCGACCGCGCACTTCTCGATCGGGTCCGGCACCAAGCTTGCGATGGAAGACGCGATTGCGCTCGCCGACGCCATGCATCGCGCGCCGACCATCGAATCCGCCTTGCAGCAATACGAGGCGGGGCGTCGCGAGGAAGTCGAGAAGACCCAGCACGCCGCCGACGTTTCGCTGGTCTGGTTCGAGCATGTCGATCGCTTCTGGGACTTCGATCCCGTGCAATTCGCGTTCGGGGTCATGACCCGGGCCAAGGCGATCACTTACGACAATCTGATGCTGCGGGCGCCGGACTTCGTTGCCGAGGTCGACAGGGCGTTCGCGCGCCAGGTCCACAGCCGCGGGCTCGAAGTCGACACCGAGAAGCCGCTGCCGCCGATGTTCCAGCCGCTGCGGCTGCGCGAGATGACGCTGGCGAACCGGACGGTGGTGTCGCCGATGTGCATGTATTCGGCCGAGGAAGGCGTGCCGGGCGATTTCCACCTGGTGCATTACGGTTCGCGAGCCATCGGCGGCGCCGGTCTGATCTTCACCGAAATGACCTGCGTGTCCCGCGACGCGCGTATCACGCCGGGCTGCGCCGGACTCTGGAACGACGCACAGGAAGCCGCGTGGCACCGCATCGTGGATTTCGTTCACGCCAATTCGGCGGCGAAGATCGGCCTGCAGCTCGGTCACGCCGGCCGCAAGGGTGCCACCAAATTGATGTGGGACGGAATGGATCGTCCGCTGGAAGCGGGCGGCTGGGACGTCATGTCGGCGTCGCCGATCCCGTATTTTCCCGACAGCCGGGTGCCGCGCGAGATGGACCGCGCCGCGATGGACGCGGTGAGGGCCGCGTTTGTCGCCGCTGCGCAACGCGGCGAGCGCTGCGGCTTCGATATGCTGGAGCTGCATTGTGCCCACGGCTACCTGCTCGCGAGCTTTATCTCGCCGCTGACCAACCAGCGCGTTGATGCCTATGGCGGCCCGCTCGAGAACCGGCTGCGCTTTCCGCTCGAGGTGTTCGAGGCGCTGCGCGAGGTGTGGCCGGCCGGCAAGCCGATGTCGGTCCGTATCTCCGCCACCGACTGGGCCGAAGGCGGCATCACCGGCGACGACGCCGTCGAGATCGCGCGCGCCTTTGCGCGGGCCGGCGTCGACCTGGTGGATGTCTCGACCGGCCAGACCGTGCGCGATGCCCAGCCGATCTATGGACGGATGTTCCAGACCCCGTTTTCCGAGCAGGTCCGCAACGAGGCCCGGGTTGCGACCATGTGCGTCGGCAACATCACGACGTCGGATCAGGTCAATACCATTCTCGCCGCCGGCCGCGCCGATCTGGTGGCACTCGGGCGGCCCCATCTGGTCGATCCATCCTTCACGCTCAAGGCAGCGGCCTGGTACGGCGCCGCGGGCGTGTCGTGTCCGGCGCAATATCTGCCCGGCAAGGAACAGGCTTTCCGCAACAGCGTCCGCGACCGGCAGGATCTCGATGATCTGAAAATCAAGGCCAAGCCGAAGACCCGGGCCGAGCTGAAGTCGGAGACGACAAAGCCGCTTGCAGCCGAGTGATCGACTGTGCGACGCTGGTACACGTTGCGGAATGGTTAATTTTGCGGCTGTTACCCGAAAGTGAACCGCCCGCACGACGTGATCTGTAGCGTGGAGTAGGCGATGAAAGCGATTATCGTCGGGGGTGGAATTGGCGGCCTCACCACCGCGCTGATGCTGCGGGCGCGGGGCATCGGCTGCGAGTTGTTCGAGCAGTCCGACACCATCCGCGAGCTCGGCGTCGGCATCAATACGCTTCCGCATGCGATCCGCGAACTCGCCGGCCTCGGGCTGCTGCAGAAGCTCGACGACGTCGCGATCCGCACCGACGTCCTCTATTATCTCAATCGTCATGGCCAGGAGGTCTGGCGCGAATCCCGCGGCATCGATTCCGGTCACGACGTGCCGCAATTCTCGATTCACCGCGGCCGGTTGCAGAGTGTGATCCACCGCGCCGTCGAGGAGCGGCTCGGGCAAGACGCCATTCATACCGGCTGCCGGCTCGGGGCCTTCACCCAGGACGAAGGCGGCGTCACGGCGTACTTCTTTGACCGATCCGGCGGCCATACCCGTACCGTGCGCGGCGATATCCTGATCGGTGCCGACGGCATTCATTCGCGCGTCCGCGAAGCGCTGTTTCCGAATGAAGGGCCGCCATGCTGGAACGGGCTGATGCTGTGGCGCGGCGCGCGGGACTGGCCGGTATTTCTGACCGGCCGCTCGATGATCGTCGCCGGCGGCCTGCATGCCAAGGTGGTGGTCTATCCGATTGCCGAGGGATCGTCGCCGGCAAGCCGGCTCACCAACTGGGCGGTGCTGGTGAAGGTCGGCGAGGGCAATGCGCCGCCGCCCCGCCGCGAGGATTGGTCGCGGCCCGGCAAGCGCGAGGAATTGATGCCGCATGTGGCGCGGTTCTCGGTGCCGCATGTCGACGTGTTCGCGCTGATCTCGGCAACGTCGGAGTTCTACGAATATCCGACCTGCGACCGCGATCCCTTGCCCCATTGGTGCTCCGGTCGGATCACGCTGCTCGGCGATGCCGCGCATCCAATGTATCCGGTCGGCTCGAACGGCGCCTCGCAGGCCATCCTCGATGCGCGATGCCTGGCCGATGCGCTGGCAGGCTCCGAGCATCCGCGCCAGGCGTTGATGGTCTATGAGCATAAGCGGTTACCGATGACGGCCGAGATCGTGCGCTCCAACCGGCGCGGCGGACCGGAAGGCGTCATCGACGCGGTCGAGCAACTTGCGCCCGACGGCTTCGACAATGTCGAGCATGTATTGAGCTATTCCCAGCGCGAGGCAATCGTGCGCGGTTATGCCAGCAAGGCCGGCTTCGCCGCCGTACCAGGCCTCGCCGCGGTGCGGGCGTAAGGGGGATCGCCGGGGCCTCGTGGTTCGAGACGCGCGGCGTTGCCGCGCTCCTCACCATGAGGGGCTGGAATCTTTTCGCCAATCCTTCGAAGGACGGCCGAGCCAGATGACGGATGGAGCTTATCTCTACATTGTCAAATGTCGCGACGGCAGCTTTTACATCGGTACCACTCGTTCGAGCCTCGAGACGAGAATTCACCAGCACAACGCGGGAGCATTTCCGGGCTACACCGAGTCCCGACGCCCGGTCGAACTGGTGTTTTCGGAGTGGTTTGATCGCGTCGCGGATGCCATTGAAGCCGAACGGCAACTCAAGGGATGGAGCCGGGCCAAGAAGCAGGCCTTCATTCGCGGCGATTTCGCCTTATTGCAGCTACTCGCCAAACGTCGGTCGTCAAAAATGACCTAAGCCCCTCATGGTGAGGAGCGCGGCGCAGCCGCGCGTCTCGAACCACGAGGCCACGGTCAACCGCCGCGCGGCGGCCTTCACGTCGCGGGCGGTGGCGGCAGGAAGTGGATGTTGTACTCGGCGGCCATGGCGACGACGTCGTCGGGCTTCTGTTCCTTCATGTTGTGAAGGCCCCAGAACAGATCGTAGAGCCTTCGGCTTGGCGACACCCAGAACAGCACTTTCGCGGTCTGGTCGGATTTGTTGAAGATGCCGTGGGGGACGCCCATGCCGAGGCGTATCAGGTCGCCCGGCGTCGCCTGGGCGTCGGCGCCAGCCAGCATGAAATCCAGTCTGCCTTCCAGCATGTAGAGATATTCGTCCTGGTCCGGATGAATATGCGGCGGCACGAAGGTGCCGGGCGGCAGCGTCGCATGCCACGAGAAGCAATGTTCGGTGCAGTTTTTCGGCACATAGGTCTGGCCGAGTATGTTCCAGGAAATGCCCTGCATGCCCTCATTGGCGCGGGTGATGCCGGTGATCTCGTTCTTCATGGCCTGTTCCCTCAGTTGGCCGCCACGCAATCCTTGGCGTAGCGGTCGCCGTAATGCTCGAACACCTTCTGCACGATCTCGGTCTGGAACTTGCCGTCGGGGCGCTTCGCCACCTTGGTCAGATAGAAATCCTGGATCGGGTAGCCGTTGGTGTTAAACTTGAAGCCGCCGCGCAGCGAGGTGAAGTCGGCCTTCTTCAGCGCGGCCGCCACCGCCTCCTTGTTGCTGAGGTCGCCCTTCACCGCCTTGACGGCGCTGTCGATCAGCATCGCCGCGTCATAGGCCTGGAAGGCGTAGGTGGCCGGCACGCTGTGGTAGGCGGCCTCGTAGCTGGCGACGAATTTCTTGTTTTGCGGATTGTCGAGATCGGGGGCCCAGTCCGCTCCGCCGAACATGCCGACCGCCGCGTCCTGCTGCGCCGGCAGCGTCGATTCGTCGACCGTGAAAGCGGAAAGGAACGGAATGCGATCGGCGAGGCCAGCCTGCCTGTACTGCTTCACCAGACTTACGCCCATGCCGCCCGGCATGAAGGTGAACACGGCATCCGGCTTCAGCGAGGCGATCTTGGAAAGCTCCACCTGGAAATCGAGCGTCCCCAGCGGGATGTAGCTCTCCTCGACGATTTCGCCCTTGTAGTCGAGCTTGAATCCGCCCGCGGCATCCTTGCCGGCCTGGTAGTTCGGAACCATCACATAGACGCGCTTGTAGCCGCGATCCTGCGCGACCTTGCCCAGCACCTCGAAGACCTGGTCGTTCTGGTAGGAGGTCACATAGAAAAACGGGCTGCATTCCTTGCCGGCATAGCTCGACGGGCCGGCATTGGGACTGATGAGAAAGGTCCTGGAGTCCACCACCGGCTTATGGATGGCCTGAAGGATATTGGAGAAAATTGGTCCCACCACGAAATCGACCTTGTCGCGTTCGAGCAGTCCCCTGACCTTGGTCACCGCGGCGTCGGGCTTGAGCTCGTCGTCGACCGCCACGACCTCGACCTCACGATTACCCATCTTGCCGCCGAGATCCTCGACGGCGAGGGCGAAACCGTCGCGCGCCTGCTGGCCCAGCACCGCCGCCGGACCGGACAAGGTCACAATCACGCCGATCTTGAGTTTCTCCTGCGCGGCGGCGGGAATTGCCACAACGCCCAGCAAGACCGCGAACGCAACCAACCGTACCTGTCGTTTCATGATCGCCCACCCGATCGGCGGCTTGCGAGGCCGCGCCATGTCAACCCAAGCGTCGAAGGCGAGCTTATTCCGATGTCGGCGTCTGCCGCAAGCAAAGTCCGGACAGCAAAGTCCGGGCAAGTCGACGCGATCGGCCAACGAGCATGCAAGCCGCGCGCCAGTTGCTTGAAACCTAAAGAAATCCGAAAAATCCGCGCAAGCCGGTGCCTGCCGTGTTTTGACTTGCGGCCTCGGCGGAAATATTTGAAGTTGATATCACTGGGTGAAATCCGACCGGCATGGTTGCAGCATGATCCTCGATTCCGAAACCAAGGCGGTCGAGCTTCCGCACGAGCACGGCGACGAGCTCAGATTGTGGCTCCGCCTGCTGACCTGCACGACCCTGATCGAGGGTGAAGTGCGCAGCCGGCTGCGGGAGCGGTTTGACGTCACCCTGCCGCGCTTCGATCTGATGGCCCAGCTCGACAAGGCGCCGGATGGGATGACCCTGTCGGACGTCTCGAAACGGATGATGGTTTCGAATGGCAACGTCACCGGATTGGTCGAGCGCCTGGTCGAGTCCGGTCATCTCGATCGCCGCACCTCGGACTCCGACCGGCGCGTGCAGGTGATACGGCTGACCAGGGCCGGCCGCGTCGAATTCCGCAAGATGGCTGCTGAGCATGAGACCTGGATCGCCGACATCTTTTCGGATCTCGGCGAGAAGGATGTGCGGGAATTGATGCGCCTTTTGGCGAAGACCAAGGCCTCGGCGCAGAGATCCGCTCGGGCCCGGACCGTGTAGGCCTTGGGCGAGGGCATCGACTATGAGGTCGAATACAACAACCGGGCGCGGGTCCCGGAGAATCCCGCGCTGATCGCCGGTTGGGCCGAGGACGCGGCCGCCTATCGCGAGCGCCACCCGCCGCGTTCGATTCCCTACGGACGGGGTGCACGCAACCGGATCGATTTCTTTGCCGGCGACCGTGGTGGCGCCATCGTGATGTTCATTCATGGCGGCTACTGGCAGGCGCTGGACGGTTCTTTCTTCAGCCATCTGGCCGAGGGGTTGAATGCCCATGGGATCAGTGTCGCCATTCCGAGCTACGACCTCTGTCCCGCCGTCCGGGTTGACCAGATCATCGAGCAGATGCGGATGGCGGCGCGTGAGTTGGCGCGGCTCCAGCGGCCTCTCATCGTCAGCGGCCATTCCGCGGGTGGTCATCTGGCGGCCTGCCTGATCGCCACCGATTGGGTGTCGTTTGATCCGGGGCTGCCGCGCGACCTCGTGGTCGCGGCCTACGCGATCTCCGGCCTGTTCGAACTCGGACCGCTGGTGAACACTTCCATCAACACGGCGCTGCATCTCGATCAGGCCGCCGCCAGTGCCGCAAGCCCGCTGTTCTGGGAGCCGCCATCGCGCGGCAGCCTGGATGCGATGGTCGGTGCGCGCGAAAGCGCGGAATATTTCCGGCAAAGCCAGACCATCGTCGAGCGCTGGGGCTCGGCCGGCGTCGCGACCAGGTTCGGCGTCGTTCCCGACGCAAACCATTTCACCGTGGTCGCGCCGCTGGCCGACCCCGGCTCGCCGATGGTGTCGCGCCTGCTGGAATTGGCGGGGCACTAGGTCGCCGAAAAAGTGCCTGACAGCCCGCATTTGCGCTATTGCGCCAGATTACTTTAAGTATAAAATGTTTGCGGCGCGGCCGGACGGCGGCGTTTGAGCCTTTGTCAAGCGAAGGACGAGGGAAATGTCGGGTGCAATTCCAAGCCTTGGCCCATCGAGCCTTGGCCCATCAAGCCTTGGCCCATCAGGTCACGTGGATGATTTTGCGCGGCGAAATCTTCCACCGTTCGAACAATGGCCGCAATTGCTGCTCGACCGGCCGGAGTTTCAGTATCCGGAATATCTCAATGCCGCGGTCGAACTGACCGACCGGATCGTCGAGAAGGGGCTCGGCGACCGTACCGCGCTGATCGGCAATGGTCGCCAGCGCACCTACAAGGAACTGGCGGACTGGTCGAACCGCCTCGCGCATGCCCTGGTGGAGAATTACGGCGTCAAGCCCGGCAACCGCGTCCTGATCCGGTCGGGCAACAACCCCGCTCTGGTCGCCGCATGGCTTGCGGCAACCAAGGCCGGGGCCGTCGTCGTCAATACCATGCCGATGCTGCGTGCCGGTGAGTTGACCAAGATCGTCGACAAGGCGGAGGTCGCTCTCGCGCTGACCGACAGCCGCATCGCCGACGAACTGGTCGCGTGCGCGAAGACCAGCCGCCATCTCAAACAGGTGGTGAATTTCGACGGCACGTCAAACCATGATGCCGAACTCGACCGCGTGGCGCTGAACAAACCGGTCCGCTTCGACGCGGTCAGGACCGGTCGCGACGACGTGGCGTTGCTGGGATTCACGTCGGGCACGACGGGGGAGCCAAAGGCGACGATGCACTTCCATCGCGATCTCCTGATCGTCGCCGACGGCTACGCGCGGGAAGTCCTCAACGTCACGCCGGACGACATCTTCGTCGGCTCGCCGCCGCTGGCCTTTACGTTCGGGCTCGGCGGCCTCGCCATCTTTCCGTTGCGGTTCGGCGCGACCGCGACGCTTCTGGAAAACGCAGCACCGGCCGAGATGGTCAAGATAATCGAGACCTACAAGGCCACGATCTGCTTTACTTCGCCGACCGCGTATCGGGCGATGATGGCGGCGATGGACAAGGGCGCCGACCTGTCGTCGCTGCGCCTTGCGGTTTCGGCCGGCGAGACCCTGCCGGCCCCGGTTTTCGAAAGCTGGACCCGCAAGACCGGCAAGACCATTCTGGATGGCATCGGCAGCACTGAATTGCTGCATATCTTCATCACCAACCGGTCGGGCGATGCCGCCGCGGGCACGACGGGGCGTCCGGTTTCCGGTTACGAGGCGAGGATCGTCGACCAGGACATGAACGAATTGCCGCCGGGAACGGTCGGCCGGCTTGCGGTTCGCGGGCCCACCGGATGTCGTTATCTCGCGGATGCGCGGCAGTCGAACTACGTGCGCGACGGCTGGAATCTGACCGGCGATGCATTCGTCTGCGACCCGCAGGGACGCCTGTCGTTCGTCGCCCGATCGGACGACATGATCGTCTCGTCCGGCTACAATGTCGCCGGCCCCGATGTCGAGGCTGCCTTGCTGACGCATCCAGCGGTGGCCGAATGCGGCGTTGTCGGCGCGCCCGATGAAGCGCGCGGCATGATCGTCAAGGCCTACGTAGTGCTGGCGCCCGAAATCATCGGCGATGCCGCGCTGGTGACGGCGTTGCAGGACCACGTCAAGCGTGAAGTCGCGCCGTACAAATATCCGCGCGCGATCGAATTCGTCGCGCAACTGCCCAAGACGGAGACCGGCAAGCTGAAGCGATTTGCTCTGCGACAGTTGGCCCAGGCGGGCGCGTCCTCCTCGCATCTGGCTGCGGAATGATTCCAACCGAACACGGAGAGCCACTTGTGACCACGTCCAATGCGCCCACTCGCGCGGTGCGGCCGGCTGCGAACGGCGAGGCATCCGCCGGTCCGCGTATCCTGCAGCCCGGCGGCTGGCCGGCGCCGAAGGGATACGCCAACGGCATGGCCGCCGACGGACGTCTCGTGGTGACCGGAGGCGTAATCGGCTGGAACAGTCAGGGTGATTTGCCGTCCGACTTCGTCGCACAGGTCCGCCAGACCCTGAGCAACATTGTCGCCATTCTGGCGGAAGGCGGTGCGCGGCCCGAACATCTGGTTCGTCTCACCTGGTATGTCGTCGACATGGACGAATATCTGGCAAACCTGAAAAGCCTTGGGCAGGTCTATCGCGATCTCTTCGGCGCGCATTATCCTGCCATGGCGCTGGTTCAGGTCGTGCGTCTGGTAGAAAAAGCGGCGCGGGTGGAGATCGAAGCGACCGCCGTGGTGCCGCGCGCGCCACCATATGAGTGAAGACCTTATCCTTGAGGAGCGCGCTCTTGCGCGCGTCTCGAAGGATGAAGCCACGCCGGACGCGGCCTCGTGGTTCGAGACGCGCGGCGTTGCCGCGCTCCTCACCATGAGGATCGGACGGCTTTGACTAGAATTGATAGCGGCGAAGGCCGCCATCGACCGGAATCACCGCGCCGGTGATATAGCGCGCCACCGGCGAGGCCAGGAACACAGCCAGAGCTGCGAGGTCCTCCGGTTCACCCCAATAGCCGACAGGAATCTCCTCCTCGGCAAAGCGCTTTCGATAGTCTTCCGGATAGTTGCGGCGAATCTGCTCGCTCATGATGCGGCCCGGCGGGATGCAGTTGACTGTAATGCCGTGCCGTCCGATCTCGCGCGACAACCCCTTCGCCCAGGCATGAACCGCGGCCTTTGCGGAAAATGCCGCGTTGAGCCCCTCCGGTTCGGACTTCCCGGTTATATTGATGATACGGCCCCATTTCCGCTCGATCATCTGCGGCAACAGAGCGTGAGTGACCTGCCTGTAGCGGGTGAAATTCAGCGCGATGGCTTCGTCCCAATCGCGATCGGGTGCATCGACCGGCAAGGGCCGGCTGCCACCCGCATTGTTGACCAATATGTCGATGTGACCGAGTGCGTCGACCGCCGCGGCGGCTAGCCTCGTTGCAGCGTCATCCTCCATGAGGTCCTGCACGACCGGGATGATATTGACGCCGTCTGCAATCCGGCATTCCTCCGCAAGCTTCTCCAGCAGATCCTTCCGCCTCGCCACCGCGACGACGCGCACACCCTCCAGCGCGAGCCCCTTGGCGATGGCGCGCCCAATTCCGATGCTGGCTCCGCTGACGAGGGCGGTCCTGGACTGGAGATTGAGGTCCATGTTCGAAAACCTTCTTTTTGTTGACGAAACGCGGTTTGGCTCGGTCGATTGATCTAGCTTCGCTTCAACAAGTCACGCAACCCATTTGCTCGGTTGGCGCGTGATGCTGGCGGGCTGCCAAAACGCGGCAATCCGTCCGATGGCGGGGCCCGGCGGCTTCGGCTTAGGTCTAGTTGTTCGGGCAACGATTTGCTGCCATTGGTGAAAATCGGAAAGACCAAGAACAAGAATTCCGCGGATTTTGGGAGGAAAAGCCTATGGTTAAGTTATTTCTTGCGGCGGCGGCGACCGCGGCCGTTTTTCTGGCTTCAGGTCCGGCCGTGGCGCAGGCGCCGATTGTCATCAAATTCAGCCATGTCGTCGCCAATGACACGCCCAAGGGCAAGGGCGCGCTGAAATTCAAGGAACTGGCCGAGAAATACACCAACGGTAAGGTGAAGGTCGAGGTTTATCCCAACTCCTCGCTCTACAAGGACAAGGAGGAGATCGAGGCCCTTCAACTTGGCTCGGTTCAAATGCTGGCGCCCTCGACCGCGAAGTTCGCGCCGCTTGGCGTCAAGGAATTCGAGGCGCTCGATCTGCCCTGGTTGTTCAAGGATGAAGCGACCTATGCCGCGGCCATGAAAGGCCCGATCGGCAAGTGGCTGTTTCAGAAGCTGGAGGCCAAGGGCATCACCGGCCTTGCCTATTGGGACAACGGCTTCCACATGACCTCCGCCAATCGTCCGCTGTTGATGCCAGCCGATTTTCAGGGCCTCAAGATTCGCATCTCCGGCTCCAAGATTGCCGACCGGTATTTCCGCGACCTCGGCTCGATCCCGCAGATCATGGCGTTTTCGGAGGTCTACCAGGCACTGCAGACCGGCGTGGTCGATGGCTGCGAGAATACGCCGTCGAACTATCTGACCCAGAAATTCCACGAGGTACAAAAGGACATCACCGTTTCCAATCACGCCCACCTGCAATACGCCGTGATCGTGAACACCAAGTTCTGGAATGGGTTGCCGGACGATATCCGGAAGCAACTCGACAAGGCGATGGACGAGGCGACCGACTACACCAACTCGATCGCGGTCAAGGAAAATGAGGATGCACTGGCCGAGATCAAGAAATCAGGCAAAACGTCGCTGCACTATCTGACGGACGATCAACGCGCGGCCTGGCAGACGGCCATGCGGCCGACTTATGGGTGGGCCAAGGGCCGCGTCGGGCAGGAGGTTCTTGATATCCTGGGCAAGGAACTCAACATCAAGATGAACTGACGGCCTGGTTTTGGCGGTGCAGCAAGACGGCGGCTGGGAGCGAACGCACTCCCGGCCGTTTCGGTCTGCGATGGGGGGATCTGCGTGCTTAAAGTGCTCGGGCGGGCGCTCGACCATCTCGAAGAGTGGCTGATCGCCAGCTTGATCGCGGCGGCGACCGGGCTGATCTTCGTTGCGGTATTGCATCGTTACGGGACCGGCCTTTCGATCGACGTGTCGAAATGGGCGGCTGCGCGGGGGCTGCCCCTGCTGTCCGCTGTTTTCAAAGACATCTATCTGTGGCTTTCCGCCCGCGATCTCTCCTGGGCGCAGGAACTCTGCATCTACATGTTCATCTGGATGGCCAAGTTCGGCGCCGCCTACGGCGTGCGCACGGGCATCCATGTCGGCGTCGACCTGCTGGTCAACCGGGTGCCACCACGTTCGCGCAAGCAGGTGATCCTGTTCAGCCTGCTGTGTGGCGCATTCTTCACCGGGATGATTGCGGCGTTCGGCGGCTCGTTCGTAACCGAGATGTTCAGGACCGGCCAGCAATCGAACGACCTCGAAGCACCGATGTGGATCGTCTATCTCGCGATTCCGCTCGGCTCCGGCCTGATGTGTTTTCGCTTCCTCCAGGTGTGCTGGCACTATTACTGGACCGGCGATCTGCCGCATCACAATGAGGCGCAGGTCGAGGGCGTGGAAGTGACCGCCCCGGGACTGCACCCGGCGCCGGCAGGTCCCGCGGAAGCATCAAGCCGCCGGACCAGCCCGCTGGGGCTGATCCTGATCATGGCGCCGATCCTGATCCTGATGGTCTGTCTTGGCGAGAAGGCCGGCATCATCGTCCTGCCGCAGGCTCTGCGTGCGATCACCATCTTCGCGCTGCTGATCGCGCTGATGCTGACCGGCATCCCGGTTTCGATCGCGCTCGGCCTCACGGTGATGACGTTCCTGTTCACGCTGACCGCGGTTCCGATCGAAGCGGTATCGATGAAGCTGTTCACCGGAATCGAAAGCTTCGAGATCATGGCGATCCCGTTCTTCATCCTGGCCGGCAATTTTCTGACCCATGGTGGCGTCGCGCGACGAATGATCAACTTCGCGACATCTCTCATCGGGCACTGGCACGGCGGACTGGGACTTGCCGGGATCGCGGCATGTTCGATGTTTGCGCTGGTTTGCGGGTCGAGCGTCGCCACCGTGGCCGCGGTCGGGGCGATTGTGTTGCCCGAAATGGTCAGAAACGGCTACCCGATGCGATTCGGCGCCGGGATCATCACGGTCGCGGGCTCGCTCGGAATCCTGATGCTGCCGTCGATTCCGAAGATCATCTACGCGATCTCCACCAACACCTCGATCGGCGCGCTGTTTGTGGCGGGCCTGCTGCCCGGCATTCTGCTGACCTTCATGCTGTGCGTGGTGACATGGTACATCGCCAGGAAGCGGAACTATCCGCGGATGCCGAAAGCGACCTGGCTGGAGACCTGGCGGGCGTTCCAGCAGAGCATCTGGGGTCTGTTGCTGGTCGTCATCATCATTGGCGGCATCTATAGCGGCCTGTTCACCGCAACGGAAGCCGCCGCGATGGCCGCCGTCTATTCATTCTTCATATCGGTCTTCGTCTACAAGGCGCTCGCGTTCAAGGACGTTCCACGCGTCTTGCTGAGAGCCGCCAACACCAGCGCGATGTTGCTCTATATCGTGACCAATGCGGTGTTGTTTTCGTTTGTTCTCAGCAATGAAAATATTCCGTCGGCGCTTGCCGACTGGATCACCGCGCAGAACCTCGGCTGGGTCGGCTTCCTTCTGCTCGTCAACGTGTTGCTGTTGCTGGCCGGCAATTTCATGGAGCCGACATCGATCATCCTGATCATGGCGCCGATCCTGGCGCCGGCAGCAAAACGGCTCGGCATCGATCTGGTCCATTTCGGCATCGTGATCGACGTCAACATGGAGGTCGGCCTGTGCCACCCGCCGGTCGGCCTCAACCTTTATGTCGCCTCGATGATCGCCGGCATGCGGATCACCGATTTGGCCGTGGCCGTGCTGCCATGGCTGCTCACGATGCTGGTGTTTCTCGTCATCGTCACCTATTGGCCGGACCTGACGCTCTGGCTTCCCCACGTGCTCGGGATGCATTAGGAGTTGGAGCCCAGTCCGAGGCTGGCATAGATCCGCCGGGCATAGGCGCCGAACTCGTCGGTGGTCTTGATCGGCAGCGCGCGCGGAAACGGCAGTTCGATCGGGAAGTATTCCGCCATCCGCGCCGGGCTCGCAGTCAGTACCGCGCAGTGCGAGGCGAGGAACACCGCCTCCTGGATGCTGTGCGTGACAAAGATGATGGTCTTGCCGCTCTCGCGCCAGATCCGCAGCATTTCGAGGTTCATCTGCTCGCGGGTCAGGGCGTCGAGCGCGCCGAACGGTTCATCCATCAGGATCAGCTTGGGATCGTGGATGAAGGCGCGCGCGATTGCCGTGCGCTGCTGCATTCCTCCCGACAATTGCTGCGGATATTTGTCCTCATAGCCGGCAAGCCCGACCAATTGAAGGAGATCGCGCGCCCGGGCCTGAGCGGCCTTGATCGGCAGCCCGACGATCTCCGCCGGCAACAAGACGTTGTCGAGAACGGTCCGCCATTTCAATAGCAACGCCTGCTGGAAAACCATGCCGATGTCCCGCCCGGGATCGAAC
Source organism: Bradyrhizobium sp. (assembly GCA_036273255.1). Taxonomy (GTDB): domain Bacteria; phylum Pseudomonadota; class Alphaproteobacteria; order Rhizobiales; family Xanthobacteraceae; genus Bradyrhizobium. The sequence continues at coordinate 630 of DASUIA010000199.1, read as the reverse complement.
GGCGTGCGCGCATTGCCGATCTGGATGGTGCCACCGCTCGCTTCATGAAGCCCGGCCAGAATCTTCAGGATGGTGGTCTTGCCGCAGCCGGAGGGGCCGACCAGCGAGACCAGCTCACCTTCATGCACATCCATGGTGACGTCGGAGACCGCCAGGAATTCCTCGTTGCCCGTGCGGTAGGCCTTGCGGACATTGCGCAAGCGGATGAAGGGGCTTTGCGGTTCGCTCATGCCAGCCATTTCGGCAAATGGGAGGCGACAAAAGCGTCGTCGCTGAGATCGGCGTGCTCGCGGCAGACCCGGTCGATCTCGGGCATCTGGCCGGGGCTGAGGCCCTCGGCGCGATCGAGACACCGGATCCCTTCCATCAGGCCCTGCCGCCGCAGGATTTCATGGCAGCCGGCGATGCAGCCGTGAAAATTGTTGGCGACGTCGAAGAAGGCGCTGTTGCAATCGGTGACGCGGGCATCGAGCGCCAACAGATCGGCAGGGATCGTTTCCTTGCCGCGCGCGGCGCGACACATCTCGAATTGCCGGATCGCAGTCGCTGTCCACACCGACCAGTGGCCGAGCAGGCCGCCGCGGAAATACGCTCTGGTGGTCACGCCGCGTTCACGCAGGTCGAACGGTA
>DASUIA010000198.1:0-2709 GCA_036273255.1 Bradyrhizobium sp. | reverse complement strand
GTCTTCACCAGCGCCTTGCCGGTGCCGTTGGCGAGCATCCAGGTGTCGTAGGTCCAGTGCACGTTGTTGGGCGAGCATTTTGGGCCGGTCAGATCGGACGAGGCGGCGCCGGAAATCAGAAACACCTTGTTCTTCTCGCGGGTGACATCGGCCACAGCCAGCGCCACGCTCGAGGTCGGCACGTCGACGATGGCATCGACGTGATCGACGTCGAACCATTGCCGGGCGATGTTGGAACCGACGTCGGGTTTGTTCTGATGGTCGGCACTGACGATCTCGACCTTCATGTTGTGAGCGGCCGGATTGAAGTCCTGCACCGCCATCTTGGCGGCAACGATCGAGCCGGGACCGCCGATGTCGGCATAGAGGCTCGACATGTCGGACAGCACGCCGAGCTTCACCGTGATCGGGTTCTGCGCGTGCGCCGCCGTGCCAAAGAGCACAGCCAGCGAAAACGCCAAACTACCTACCAGACGCATAAAAACCTCCCTCTGTGTGGGCCTTCTTCGCCCTTCTCCTGAAGTGTATCAGACTCCCAGATATTCGTGCAGCTTCCCCATATTCGCCTGCAATGCGGCGGTCGGGAAGTGATCCACGATGCGGCCATGTTCCATGACATAGTAGCGGTCGGCAATCGTGGCAGCGAAATTAAAGTTCTGCTCGACCAAAAGTATGGTGAATCCCTGCGCCTTGAGCGCGCCGATCGTTCGCCCGATCTGCTGGATGATGACCGGCGCCAGGCCTTCGGTCGGCTCGTCGAGCAGCAACAGGCGGGCGCCGGTGCGCAGGATGCGGGCGATAGCCAGCATCTGCTGTTCGCCGCCCGACAATTTGGTTCCCTGGCTGGCCAGCCGTTCGCGCAGGTTTGGAAACAGCTCGAATATCCGGTCGAGATCGAGGCCACCGGGGCGCAGTTGCGGCGGCAGCAACAGATTCTCGCGCACGTCGAGGCTGGCAAAAATGCCGCGCTCCTCCGGGCAGATGGCGATGCCGGCGCGCGCGATCGCATCCGAGGACGACCTGATCAGCTCGCGGCCGTCGAAGCGCACCGAGCCGGTGCGCTGCTCGACCATGCCCATGATGGATTTGAGCGTCGTGGTCTTGCCGACGCCGTTCCGCCCGAGCAGCGTCACCACTTCGCCGGCACGCACCTCGAAGCTCGTGCCGTGCAAAATGTGGGACTCGCCGTACCAGGCCTGCAGATCGGAAACGCTAAGCAATGCAGGCGCTTCAGGCATGGCCGGTCCCGAGATAGGCCTCACGCACGGCCGGATCGGCCGAGACGGTTCTGTAGTCGCCTTCGGCCAAGATTTCGCCGCGGCTGAGCACGGTGATGCGGTCGCACAGATTGGCGACGACGCTGAGATTATGCTCGACCATCAAGACCGTGCGATGAGCGGCAAGCGACTTGATCAGGGCGCTGATGCGCTCGATGTCCTCGCGCGCCATGCCGGACATCGGCTCGTCGAGCAGCAGCATCTGCGGGTCGAGCGCAATGGTGGTTGCGATTTCGAGCGCGCGCTTGCGGCCATACGGCAACTCCACCGCCAGCATATCCTGGTAGGACGCCAGCCCGACGTCGGCGAGCAGCGCCTGCGCGCGCTCATCCAAGGTCCGCAGCACGGCCTTGCTGCGCCAGAAATCGAACGAGCCGCCGCGCCGGCGCTGCAGCGCGATGCGGACGTTTTCCAGAACCGTGAGATGCGGAAAGACCGCCGAAATCTGAAACGAGCGGACCAGCCCGAGCCGCGCCACCTCGGCGGGCTTGAGTGACGTAATGTCGCGGCCGTCGAAGACGATGCGGCCGCGGGTCGGGCTCAAGAACTTGCTGAGCAGGTTGAAGCACGTGGTCTTGCCGGCCCCGTTCGGGCCGATCATGGCGTGAATGGTGCCGCGCGCGACGCGCAGGTTCACCGCACGCACCGCGACAAAGCCGGCAAAGTCCTTGGTCAGGTCCTCGGTTTGCAGGACCATATCGCCAGGCACGCGTTCCCCCCACGGCCGATATTGTCGGCATAATCGATCGAGGCGTAAAGGCCGGGAGGTTCTAGCAAAGGAGGGACCCGCCCGGGGGGACGGGTCCGGGCGGGTCGATCGATCGGCGCCTGAGGGGGGTGTCGGGGGGAGCGCCGATAGCGGCTCAGACAGCCACTGCACATGGGTCGCGGCAGCATTCCGGAAGGTTCAAGCCGGCCGAAAGATTTTTTGGGCGGCTGGTATCGCACTTCTTACGGTGCGCGGTGCCCGGCCCCCGGACGCTTTCCCGCCGATCCGGGCCGGGCGGACGGGCAAACGCCCTTCCCGCCCCTAAATGCGAGTGCCGGGCATGGTCTCCAATAGTGGCTTTTCCTCCAGGCGGATGACCGCCAACAGCGCAATGCCGAGTGTGCCGGCCATGGCAAAGAACACCTCGGCGAAGGTCGAGGCCGAGACCCCGGTCAGCACGTGGGCGTCGCTGCCGGCCGGTCCGTGTGCCGTTACCCCGCCGAGCACGATGGCGCCGAACACCGCGACCAGGACCGTTCCCATCAGGGTGCGGCCGAAATTCATGGCCCCGACCGCCGTACCGAGATGCCTCGCGGCGACCGTATTCTGCAGCGCCACCTGCGTCAGCGGCGCAGTGGGACCAAAGCCGATGCCGATCAGAAACAAGATGATTTGGAACTTCAGCGGCGTCATCGAAGACACCGAAAGCGCAAGCGCGATCAC
>DASUIA010000197.1:0-3314 GCA_036273255.1 Bradyrhizobium sp. | reverse complement strand
AGGCGGCCGATCGGGTCGCTGAATTGTCGTTGCAGCACGTCCGCGCCTACCCGGCCTGATAGTCCGACCGAAATGGAACCGACAGAATCGCGAGCTTGTTCCGATGATCGTCATGCCCGGGCTTGTCCCGGGCATCCACGTCTTTGCGGCAACGAAACAAGGAAGACGTGGATGGCCGGGACAAGCCCGGCCATGACGAAAAAAACTCTGAGTCATGCTCTGAGGGGCGGCCTGCCGACGCGGCTCGAAAGCCGGTCTCACTCCGACTTGTCGATATTCCAGAACACCGGCGTCGCCGGGCCGTCGAGCACGCCGGACAATGACTTGCGCCAGGCGCTGGGCTGCTGGAATTGTCCGAGCGGGATATAGATCACCTGGTCGTAGACTTCCTGCTGGATCTCGGCTGCGATCTTCTTCTGCTCCTCCGGCGTAGACGCACGCGCGAAGGCATCGCGCATCTGTTCGATCTTGTCGTCCTTCGACCAACCGAACCAGCCGCCATTTTCACCTCGGCCGCCGATCGAGACATTGGCGACGGGATTGATCACGTCGGCGGCGGCCCAGTTGGTGAAGAACATGTTCCAGCCGCCCTCCTTGACCGGCTTCTTGCTGGTGCGGCGACTGATCACGGTGCCCCAGTCGGTAGCCTGGACATCGACCTTGAAGCCGGCCGCGCGCAGCAATTGCGCGGCGACGATCGGCTGCGCCTTCAGCGACACCACGTCGCCCGGCGCCATGACCACGATCGGCGTGCCGTCATAGCCGGAAGCGGCAAGCAGCTTCTTGGCTTCCGCCATGCCGTCGCCCTTCACCAGCGATTCGGAACCGACGTCGGTCGCCAGCGGCGTATCGCAGATGAACACCGCGCCGCAGATCTTGTAATATTCGGGGTTGCCGACCAGTGCGTCGAGCACGTCCTTCTGGTTCATGGCCATGAAGGCGGCGCGGCGGACTTTGACGTTGTCAAACGGCGGTTGCAGGAAATTCATCCGCCCCAGCGTCTGAAAGCCGAGCTTGTTGAGGGTCCCGATCTTGATGTCCGGATTGGTGGCGAGCACCGGAAGAATATCGAACGACGGGATTTCCATGAAATCGATGTCGCCGGATTGCAGCGCGTTCACCGCGGTCTGCGCATCGGCCATCGTGATCCATTCGACGCGATCGACCTTCACCACCTTGCCGCCGGAGGTCCAGCTTGGCGGTTCCTTGCGCGGCACATAGTCCTTGTTCTTCTCGAACACCGCCTTCACGCCGGGCTGGAATTCCGCCTGCACGAACTTGAACGGGCCGGATCCGATCAGCTCCGGCACGGGCTTGCCGGCGGGCGTTTCGGCCAACCGCTTCGGCATCATGAAAGGCACCAGCGACGACGGTTTGCCGATCGATTCCAGCACCAGGCCATAGGGCTCCTTCAGTTTCAGCGTGATGGTCCTGGCGTCGGTGGCTTCGAGGCTCGCGGTGAAATCCATCAGCTTCTGGCCCATGCCGTCGGCCTTGCCCCAGCGCTTCAGCGAGGCGACGCAATCCTCGGCCGTGACCGGGGTGCCGTCGTGCCATTTGAGGCCGTCGCGCAACGTGAAGGTGTAGGTCAGCTTGTCGTCGGAAACCTTCCAGTCGGCCATCTGCGGCTGGATCTTGAAGTTGGAGTCCTCCGCCAGCAGCGTGTCGTAGATCATGTAGCCGAAATCGCGCACGATATAGGCCGTCGTCTGCATGCCTGGCTCGCGCAGATCGGCATGCATCACCGCCGTGATGGTCTTGGCACTGGCCAGCGAGGGCACCGCCAGCGCGACCGCGAGGGCCAAGGCTCCTTTGACGGCCCATTTGATCATGGAGCACTCCCCGCGCGCGAAGTTGGACATTCGATCTCTCCCGACGTGAAACGGATCGACAGCCGATCATGGTCGAGGCCGGCCGCCCGTTCTTGAGGCTTACTAACACGCTGTAACTCAATGGTATTTGAGACTTGCATCAAGCATGCCGCGCGTCAATCGGGTTTTCGCGACGGTCGCCGAGCAGCCCCCATGTTGCACTTTGCAAATGCTTCGCCGATCATCCCGATCGCAAGCACATCGCCACGACCGCTCCGTTGGAAGGATATCGAGATGAACCCCGCCAACCTTCCCTTCGATTCCGAGGCCATGTTGCAGGGACTGCGCGGCTGGGTGGAATGCGAAAGCCCGACTTGGGACGCCGGCGCCGTGAACCGCATGCTCGACATCGCCGCGCGGGAGATGGCGATCATGGGGGCGTCGATCGAGCGCATTGCCGGCCGCCAGGGTTTTGGCGGATGCGTGCGCGGGCGTTTCCCGCACCCGAAACAGGGCGAGCCCGGAATTCTGATCGCGGGGCATCTCGACACCGTCCATCCCGTCGGCACGCTGGAAAAGCTGTCATGGCGGCGTGACGGCAACAGATGTTTCGGTCCGGGCATCTTCGACATGAAGGGCGGCAACTACCTCACGCTGGAGGCGATCCGGCAATTGGCCCGCGCGTCGTTCACGACGCCGCTGCCGATCACGGTGCTGTTCACCCCCGACGAGGAAGTCGGTACGCCGTCGACGCGCGACCTCATCGAGGCGGAGGCCGCGCGCAACAAATATGTGCTGGTGCCCGAACCGGGCCGCCCCAACAATGGCGTGGTCACCGGGCGCTATGCCATCGCCCGGTTCAATCTGGAGGCGATCGGCAAGCCAAGCCATGCCGGCGCCACGCTGTCGGCGGGCCGCTCGGCGATCCGCGAGATGGCGCGCCAGATCATTGCGATCGACGGCATGACATCGGAGGACTGCACCTTCAGCGTCGGCATCGTGCATGGCGGCCAGTGGGTCAATTGCGTGGCCACGACCTGCACCGGCGAGGCGTTGAGCATGGCGAAGCGCCAGGCCGATCTCGACCGCGGCGTCGAGCGGATGCTGGCGCTGTCGGGTACTGCCAATGATGTGACCTTCAAGGTGACGCGCGGCGTGACCCGGCCGGTATGGGAGCCCGATGCTGGAACCATGGCGCTGTATGAAAAGGCCCGTGCGGTGGCCCGCGACATCGGCGTCGAGCTTCCGCACGGCAGCGCCGGCGGCGGCTCCGACGGCAATTTCACCGGCGCGATGGGAGTCCCGACCCTCGATGGCCTCGGCGTTCGCGGCGCCGACGCCCATACCCTCCACGAACATATCGAAGTCGACAGCCTTGCCGAACGCGGCCGCCTGATGGCCGGGTTGCTGGCAACGCTGACGTGATGGAACGGGCTGACGAGAGTAGTCGTAGGGTGGGCAAAGGCGCGTTGGCGCCGTGCCCACCATGATTGATCGCGATAA
>DASUIA010000196.1:0-30735 GCA_036273255.1 Bradyrhizobium sp. | reverse complement strand
GGTGGCGTAGATCAGCCTGGCGGCGTGACGGATCTCGCAGCCGAGCCCGATCGCAAAACGCGGCTGCGGCTGCGGATGCGGCGCCACCGGCCGGCGCACCATCTGCGCGATCGAGAAGTAGCGATTGCCGTCGGGCAGTTCTATCACCTGCTTGAGCAGCCGGTCCGGGGTATCGAAGGTCGAGTGCACGTTCCATAGCGGGCAGGTGCCGCCGAATTTCGAGAACGGGAAGGTGCCGGAGGAAAACCGCTTGGAGACGTTGCCGGCATTGTCGACGCGCAGCATGAAGAACGGGATGCCGCGCGCATTGGGCCGTTGCAGCGTGGTCAGGCGATGGCAGACCTGTTCGAAGCCGGCATTGAAGCGTTGCGCCAGCACGTGGACGTCGTAGCTGAGCTGCTCGGCGGCGGCGTGAAAGGCCTGGTAGGGCATCATGGTGGCGGCGGCGAAATAGTTCGCAAGCGTGATGCGGTAGAGCCGGCGCGGCGTGTCGTCGAGCGGACCGGCGCGGTTGACGATGGCCTCGAAATGACCGGCGCATTCGGCAAGGCCGATCTGGAATGCGAGCTGGAACGCCCGGCCCGGTCCGTCGACCAGTTCGGAAATCAGCAATTGCCGGCGATGGCGGTCGAACCGCCGCAGCGTCTCGCGCATGACATCAACCGGCATGATGCGGGTGACGATCGAATGCCGTTCGCGCAGCCGGGCGGCGAGCGCGGCGAACGGCTCCTCGGCTGCCACGTTCAGTTCATCGCGCAGGCTTTCCGCCGCCTGTTCGAGTTCGGGAAAATAGTTGCGGTTGGCCTCGATCAGGTCGCGGACGCGCTCGATCGGATTGGTCTCGAAGCGCGCGCCCTCGTCGCGGTCGGCCATCTGGGCGGCGACCAGGGTCTCGCCGCGGCGGGCCTCGGTATAGGCGGCGTAAAGCCGTTGCAACGAATGGGTTACGCCGGGACACAATTCGGCGAGATCGCGCAGTTCCTGCTTCGGCAGATCGATCTGGCGAAACAGCGGATCGGAAAAGATCTCGTTCAGTTCCGCGAAAAACCGGTCCTCGTCGGCGGTGGCGAGATCGCGCAGATCAAGGTCATAGGTTTCCGCCAGCCGCAGCAGGATCTGCGCCGTCACCGGACGCTGGTTGCGCTCGATCAGATTGACATAGCTTGGAGAAATGCCGAGACCCTCGGCGATCTGGGTCTGCGACAGGCCCAATTGTTGGCGGATGCGCCGGAACCTCGGCCCCACGAACAGCTTCTTGCCGGAATCGCCCGCCATGACCGCCCTTCCTGTCTGTTTGTGACAAAAATGACAAAATAACATATATTACATGTTTATATGTTACATGACATCACCATTCGGATGCAAGCTATCTGTACGAATTGAGCAGTTTAGCGTTTATCTCCTGACGCGCATTTCGCAACGCAGTGTCACGAATGTCGATTGGAGAAAATGATGGCGAAGACCTTTGAGCAGCTCGTTCCTGCGCCCGCCGGGCGTTTTGATGGCATCAGCCGTCCCTACAGCCCGGCCGAAGTGGAGAAACTGCGGGGCTCGGTGCCGATCGCCTATACGCTCGCCGAAAAGGGCGCCAACCGGCTGTGGGAATCGCTGAAGAAAGAGCCCTTCGTCAATTCGCTCGGCGCCGTCACCGGCAATCAGGCGATGCAGCAGGCGCGCGCCGGTCTGCCCGCGATCTATCTGTCGGGCTGGCAGGTCGCCGCCGACGCCAACACCGCCGGCGCGATGTATCCGGACCAGAGCCTCTATCCGGCCAATGCCGGCCCCGAACTGTGCCGCCGCATCAATCGCACCTTCCAACGGGCCGACCAGATCGAGCATTCCGAGGGCGGCGCCAAGATCGACTGGTTCGTGCCGATCGTGGCCGACGCGGAAGCCGGCTTCGGCGGTCCGCTGAACTCCTTCGAAATCATGAAGGCCTATATCGAGGCCGGCGCGGCCGGCGTCCATTTCGAGGATCAGCTCGCCTCGGAAAAGAAATGCGGCCACATGGGCGGCAAGGTGCTGATCCCGACCGCGGCCCATGAGCGCAACCTGATCGCGGCGCGGCTTGCGGCCGACGTCTGCGGCACGCCGACATTCGTGCTGGCGCGCACCGACGCCGAAAGCGCCAAGCTGATCACCGCCGATGTCGATGAGCGCGACCGCGAGTTCATCACGGGCGAGCGGACAGCGGAAGGCTTTTTCCGCCTCAAGCCGGGCACCGGCCTCGCGCACTGCATCAAGCGCGGCATCGCGTTTGCGAAATATGCCGATCTGTTGTGGTGGGAAACCTCGACGCCCAACCTCAAGGAAGCGAAGGAATTCGCCGAGGCGGTGCACAAGGTCTATCCCGGCAAGATGCTGGCCTATAACTGCTCGCCGTCGTTCAACTGGGAGGCCAATATCGACAAGGCGACGATCGCGAAATTCCAGCGCGAGATCGGCGCGATGGGGTATAAGTTCCAGTTCGTGACGCTGGCTGGCTTCCACTCGCTCAACCACGGCATGTTCGAACTCGCGCGTGGCTACAAGGCCGAAGGCATGGCGGCCTATTCCCGCCTGCAGCAGGCCGAGTTCGCCTCGGAGAAGCACGGCTATTCGGCGACGCGCCACCAGCGCGAAGTCGGTACCGGCTATTTCGATCTGGTGTCCACCACCATCACCGGCGGCACCTCGTCGACGACGGCGCTTCACGACTCGACCGAAGCCGCGCAGTTCAAGTCACACGGCGCGGAGATCAAGGTTCAAGCGGCTGAATAACGGAGACGATGATGACCAAAGGCAGCAATTTCTGGGTGATTGGCGGCGAGTTCGGTTCGATGAACTTCCACAAGCTCGTGGAAGGTTCGGCCCAGGTCCAGGGTCCGTTCAAGACGCGCAAGGAAGCCGAGGATGCCTGGCGGGTCGTCTCGGAAGAGAACCGCCACAAGGCCGGCGTGCGCTTTTCGATCGTGGAAGAACCCAATCGCGCCTCGGCCTGAGAACCGGCTGCCGGTCACCAAAAAGGCCCAAGGAAACTATCGAGGAAACCATCAAGGAAACCATCAGGGACCCGTTCGGGAAAACGTCCAGGGAAGACCACGGCCCCATCCGGAAGATCCGGGTGGGGCCGGCTTCGTTTGTGGCCGGCGCCGGCTGCAAGCTGTTGGGAATAAACGGCCTTTGCCGGTGATCATGGTTACTGATAGGTTGAGATGGCGCGGGACTCACAGCAAGGGCCGAACAGGATGTCAGAGGCGCAAAACACCGGGAGCACTGCCGCCAGCGATGCGCGCCCGGTCCGGCTGCGCGATGCGCTGCGGCAGGCGCGGATCGAGGCCGCCGATCGCACCGGCGTCGTCGTCGACCTGCGCGACGCCGAGGTCGCCCGGCTCGAAATCCTCAATGACGCGCTCGATCCGCTGTTCGCGCAGATCCCCGATCAGGTCGATCTGTTCGATCGCGGCCTCAGCCAGGGCGAAACGCCGCGGCTGTGGATCGACGTGGTCGCCCATGTGCTGATGGGACGCGACAAGCGCATCTATCGCTTCGTGCAGGACACCCGTTTCGGCCGGATCGTGCTCGCCGAGTCCCACGACGTCGCCAACATTGTCGAGGCCGTCACCGGCTATGTCGCCCGCCGCATGATCGAGCGCGAGCATGCGCTGGTGGCGACGCCGATGGTTGCGCCTGCGGCAATCAAGAAGCCGCGCAGCCGGTTCTGGAGCTTCGCGCTCGGATTCGTGCTCGGTGCGCTGGCGCTGTTTGCCCTGGCGCTGTTCGCGAGCCTGCGCGGTCTCTGAATCCGATGGGGTGGCCGGGTCAGACCCGTCGAGGGCGCCTGACGGCATTCCGATCAAAGAACAGCATGGCAATGAAGGGGACCGCCAGGCTCATGGAGAGTTGCAACGTCGCGGCCTCTCCCCAACCGTATTCTCCCTTCAGCATCGCAAAGACATAGCCGGCCAGCGCGGCCGGGATATACAGGAACGTGACGACGAGGCCGGTTGCTCTGCCGACGAAATCCGGCCTCACCGAGCGCTGCATCAGTGCGTAGGTGTTGACAAAAAAGAAGCCGCTCGCCGCCGACCCCTGCACAAACGACAGCAGCACTTGCCCGGCCGGCGATGTGACGATGTTGAACAGCAGGTAGGCATTGACCGCGAGCAGCGCAATCGCGACGAGGTTGATGACGATCTGATCGAAGCGATCGGCGAGCCAGCCGGCGGGAATGCCGATCATCGCGCCGAGGCCGAACATGCTGGCCGCAAGCCCGGCCGTCCGCACGTCGAACTGCAATGCGGTTCGCAGGAATGTCGGGTACAGCCCGATATAGCCGTAGACCGTCACGCCGAGCCCGGTTGCACAAATGCAGCAGATGATGACGTTGCGATGGAACAAGCCGTTCGGGATCGATGGCGGCGATGACGGATCCGCTCCCACCGCGGTCTCGGCATGCTGCTCGGTGAAGCGGCGAGACAGAACGAGCAAGGCCACCAGCATCATCGCCAGCCCCAGCAGCCCGTAGGCGACGAGTGGCATTCGCCAATCGCCGGTCATGCCGAGTATTTGCGCGGCAAGCACCGGGCCGACGAACGACCCCAGCCCATAGGCGAAATTCATCGAGCCTATGGCCAGCGCACGACTCCTGTAGAAGTAGATGCCGACGGCGGTGAAGGCGGCTGCGTTCTGCATTCCCTCGCCCAGCCCGGACAACACCCGATAGCCCGCCATGTCGTAGAAACCGAGCGCGAACGCCGTCGCGATGGTCAGTACCGAATAGACGAACATGCCGAGAAGGATGACGGTCTTGCGGGAAAAGCGGTCCATTGCGAGACCGGTCGGAACGCCGGACAAACCCAGGCCCAGCGTAAAAACCGTCGCCAACAGCCCGCCCTGCTCCAGGCTGAACCCGTAATCCCCAGTCACATTGGGCAGCAGGATCGAGAACACGATCCGGTCCATCGCGTTGATCATGTAGCAGACACCGACGATGATCAGCATGGTCAATGCGGATTGCGGAGACAGGCGTTCGGTTGCGCCGTCGCGTTCAGGGAATTTGGACATGCTCGCTCCATGGCAGGCCCGAGGCCCATCAAGGTAAACCAGGAAATATCCGGACCTGCTCGACAAGGGCGGGAAACGGGTCGGTATGGTCGACGAACGTCACGACCGGAGTGCGCTAGACGAGCGGTGCGAGCGCGACATCGCGCAGCTTGCGCTCATCGATCTGGAATTTCCGTGCCAACCAGTCACAGATGATCTCCTGGCCGAGGGTCGGATTGTCATGCTGACAGTGGTCAGCCCCGGTGTCTTCCTCGCCGGTAAGACGCAGCGTGACGTCAACGCCCTTGCTTGCAGCATATCGGTACACCGTGGTCGCCTGGCCGACGCCAAGAACGTCGTATCCGCCGTGCACGATCAGATACGGGCATTTCATCCGGTCGAGGACCCCGTCCAGCTTGAAGTTCGCAGCCTTCTCGAGGGCTTCACGCACTGAATTTGCGCCAATGACCCATTTCAAATGGTCGGCAAGGCCATGATCCTCACCCGCGCCTGCAAACAGTTCGGGCAGACTCCAGATCGCTCCGTGCGAAATGCACGCCGCCAGCCTGTGTTCGAAGCTCGCCGCCCGCGCGGCATAGTAACCGCCGAGACTCGACCCGCAGACCGCGATCCTGCTCAAATCGACATCGGTGCGGGTCGCCAGATAGTCGATGCACCGTCCGATCGGGACCTCGTAATCGTGACGGCTGACGATCTTGTGCCGTCGCAACGTGCCGCCCTGGCCGGGTCCGTCGATCATGAGCACCGAGATGCCCCGTTGCAAGGCACCGTGGGCCTGCATCGCCCACATCTCGTCCTTGATTGAATCAAGACCGCCCATCGAGATCAGAACCGGCTGACGCTCGATCGCGAAGGGCGCGCGAACAAAATAACCGCAGAGCGGGGCGCCGTTTTCGTAGGGAATGTCGACGGGTTGACCCGCCGGAACGAGCCAGGAGAGAAATTTCTTCGAACACGCCTCCATCTGCTCGAAAATGGCGAGCCGCCGCGGATCGTCTGCTGCAAGCCAGAACTCGGCCTGCCGATAATAGCCGGCAGCTCTCAGCCAGCAATTCTGGGCCGTTCTGATGTGGCCCTCGGTCAGCGATGTGTCGCCCCGCTGAAGGCTGCGGTCCGCGATGCGCTTGAACTCGGTGAACCAGCTTTCCTTGTCGCCGGGTATCATTCGGGACGCCGCCTGGAAACACTCGCTGACCGCGCCTGCCCCTTCCTGCGTCTCACCAAGCCCGCGGCGGAATTGATAGGACATGAACGGATGTTCGGGCCAATGATGCCAGCCGTACGGCTCGTAGTGCGGCCTGAAATCGGAGGCCCGGGCATCGATGAGCTTCGCTTCGACGGCCACCGTTGCCTCCAGCCACCCCAACGTCATCCGAAAACTATTGGCGCAAGGCCGAAGTCAGTCAAGCAACCTGAATAGAATTCAAGTAGGACATTCCTGATGTCTGGACGATTGTGATACGATTTGTAGTACAGAAGCGGCGACGTCGCGACCGCTGTCATACCAGCCGCGTCTGACGGAGTTGCCGAACGCGCAAAGTGTCGTCGATCCCCCGCACCGTCTGTTCGCAGCGCCACGCCGCGCCGTCGCGCGAGATCGAGAACAGATTGTACGCCGCGGCGGGGTAGCGGCCGTGGGCGACCGCGGACGCCGACGGCACGCCGATCGCCGGAATCGCGCCGGTCGGTCCATGGACCCATAGGGTTGAATGGACATGATCGTGCCCGTGCAGGATCAGATCGACGCCGCGCCGTTCGAGCAGGGCAAGCAGCGGCTTCGAATCGGTCAGCCGCTTCACCCGCGAATCCGAGCGCAGCGGGTGATGGATCAGCAGGACACGAAACGCCTGTGCGGCGGACAGATCGTTCAGCATGCGGTCCAGCGCATCGAGCTGGCTGCGCCCGAGCCGTCCCGTCGCCATCAAGGGTGGCGTCGGCACCGCGGAGGAGACGCCGATCAGCGCCAGCGGCCCGCGCCGGCGCAGGAATGGAAACGGTTCGCCGCCAGCGGGCGCGTCGCCCCGCAAATATTCCTCGAACGTCTCGTTGAAGCGGTGCCGGGTGATGCGGACATAGGCGTCGTGATTGCCGGGCACGATCGCGACGCGCGCGGGCGAGCCGACGCTTTCCAGCCAGGCCCGTGCCGGTTCGAATTCGGCGGCCAGCGCCAGATTGACGAAATCGCCGGTGACCGCGATCTGATCCGGTGCCTGCGTCTGCACATCCGCCAGCAGCGCGTCGAGCACGTCGCGGCGATGGAATTTGTGGCGGTTGCGGATCCAGTTGAGGTAGCCGAGCGCGCGCTTGCCGGCGAGATCGCCAAGCCGCGCCTTCGGCAGCGGCGGCAAATGCGGATCGGACAAATGGGCCAGCGTGAACGCGGCCATCAGCGGCATCCGACCGGGCTTCCGGCGAGCAACGCCAGCACGATCATCTCGTGATATCCTGTGAAACCCCGCCATGTAATGGCAAGTTGACGGCCGCGGCGCAAGGATCAAACGGCATGGACGAATATCCGGGGGATCTGCCGAAATGAGCGGCAGCGAGCTGCGGCTGAGACTGGAGCCGGCGCTGCGCCGGCTGTTCCATCTCTATTGGCGCTTCGCGCGAGGGATGACGCTTGGGGTCCGCGCCGTGGTGCTGGACGGCGAGGGCAGGGTGTTTCTGGTCAAGCACGGCTACGTCTCCGGCTGGCACCTGCCGGGCGGCGGCGTCGAAGTCGGCGAGACCTTTCGCGATGCGCTGCGTCGCGAACTGGCCGAAGAGGGGCAGATCGAGCTTGTGGGCGAGCCACGCCTGCACGGCATCTTCCTCAACCGCCATGTTTCGCGCCGCGATCACGTCGCGGTCTACGTGGTCAGGAATTTTCGCCAGGACGGCCTGCCGGCGCCCAATCGCGAAATTGCCGCCTGCGGCTTTTTCGGCGCCGACGCGCTGCCGGCGGATACGACCGAAGGCACCCGGCGGCGCATATCGGAAGTGCTGCAGGACGAGATGCCGAGCGCGACCTGGCGCTAGGCGCTCGCGCTCGCGGCGGAAGCGGTGGAAGATGACCCGCTCGAGCGGGCGGCAGAAGCTCGATCATGGTATGGAGGTCTGAGTCGGCAGGATTGATCGGGCGGGCGTTGCAGCGATGACATTATCGACGATGCGGATTGCGGTGCTGGTGCCGTGCTTCAATGAGGAGGCCGCCGTCGCCACCGTCATCGCCGATTTTCGCAAGATGCTGCCATCGGCCCGGATCTTCGTCTACGACAATAATTCGTCGGATCGCACCGTGGCGGTGGCGCGCGATGCCGGCGCCGAGGTGCGCCGCGAACGCCGCCAGGGCAAGGGTCACGTGGTCCGGCGCATGTTCGCCGACATCGACGCCGACATCTACGTTCTGGTCGATGGCGATGCCACCTACGACGCCGCCAGCGCCCCGCGCATGATCGATGCGCTGGTGTCGGATCGTCTCGACATGGTGGTGGGCTTTCGCGTCGATCAGGTCGAGGCCGCCTATCGGCGCGGCCACCGCGCCGGAAACCGGATGCTGACCGGCTTTCTCTCGTCGGTGTTCGGCGAGGCCTTCAAGGATATTCTGTCCGGCTACCGGGTGCTGTCGCGGCGTTTCGTCAAGTCCTTTCCGGTGCTGTCGGACGGCTTCGAGATCGAAACCGAACTCAGCGTTCACGCGCTCGAACTGGCGCTGCCGGTCACCGAGATCGAAACGCCCTATTTCGCCCGGCCGGCCGGATCGTTCAGCAAGCTCAACACCTGGCGCGACGGCTTTCGCATCCTCGGCACCATCCTGAAGCTCTACCGGTCGGAGAAGCCGCTGCGGTTTTTCGGGGCGATCGGAATATTCCTGATCCTGGTTTCGATCGGTCTCGCGATTCCGATCCTCGTCACCTTTCTCGAAGTGGGCCTCGTGCCCCGGCTGCCGACCGCGGTGCTGTCGATGGGGCTGATGATCCTCGCCATGCTGGCGATCTCTTCGGGGCTGGTGCTCGACACGGTGACGCGCGGACGCCGCGAAATGAAGCTGCTGGCCTATCTGGCGCAGGCACCGATCGGCGGGGGCTGAAGTTTGCCGGAGCCGGGCGATGGACCGCGCCGCCGCATGATGCTATCCCGCGCCTGACCATGAATGATCTTTCATTGACGATTTTGGCCGAAACCGCCAACGATGCGCAGGCGATCGAACGCCTGCACGCGCGCACGTTCGGGCCCGGCCGCTTCGTGCTGAGCGCCTACCGCATCCGCGAGCAGGTCGACCATTTGCTCGAACTGTCTTTCACGGCCCGGATCGGAACGTTGCTGGTCGGCTCGGTGCGGCAGTTGCCGATCTGTGTCGGCGAGACCAGGGCGCTGCTGCTCGGACCATTGACCGTCGAGCCGCCGTTTCGCGGCCGTGGCGTTGGCCGTGCGCTGCTCGATCGCGCGCTGAAGGATGCCAGGACGCGTGGCCATCGGCTGGTGCTGCTGGTCGGCGACGAGGCGTATTACAGCCGCGTCGGCTTCAAGGCGATCCCGAAGGGACGGGCGATCATGCCGGGGCCGGTCGACTATGATCGTCTGCTGGTGGCGGAACTCGTCGACGGCGCCTTCAGCGGCGTTTCCGGCGCGATCCGCCCGGACTGGAATTTTGCGCGCTGAGCTCACAGCTTCTGCGAAATGCCGAAGAAGAATCCGCGGCGCGGTCCGTATTGCGGCGCGAATACGCCGATGCCCGATCCGTCCCTGATCTGGTAGACGGTGTCGAACAGGTTGACGATATCGAAGCGCAGCGTGGTCGGCTTGGTCGGCGACACGATGTTGAAATCGTGTGACACCCCGAGATTGACCTGGGTATAGGACGGAACGGTGCCGGTGTTGGCAAAGCCGTCGCGCAGGCCGCTGCCGTAAATCATCGATGCGCTGAACCTGGTGCCCTGCCACAGATAGGAGGCGCCGGCCGATGCGGTCAGGAACTGGGCGTGGTCGGTGTAGACGTAGTTGTTGGCGATGTAGCTCAGCTCGGCGGGATCGAACAGATACTGGTTCGACACCACGTCGGTGGCGATCTGTCTGGCCCAGGCCAGGTTTCCATAAAGATGCAAATTGCCGTGGGTGTAGGAGGCCTTGAATTCGACGCCCTCATTGATGCCGCGCGCATAGTTGAAGGCGGTCAACACATAGGCCTGGCCGAACTGTCCGTCGTCAAGCAGGTCGGTCGCGGTCTTGTAGTAGGCGTCGAGCCCGACCTCGAGCCCCGGCACCGCGTATATTTTCTGAACGACGCCGACATCGAACACGTTGGAGCGTTCCGGCAGCACCGGATCATTGGGCGACCCGGCCGGCGCCTGCGCCGTGGTGTTCTGCACCAGCGCCAGATTGGTCGGCGCTGCCAGCACCTGCTCGGGCGGCGTGAAATTGCGGGAGTAGCCGGCATGGAACGTGGTGCCATCGGTCGGCTTCCAGGTCATGCCGAGGCGCGGGCTGAGCTGGTTGGCGTCGACATATTGCCACATCTGGTCGAAGCGCAGTCCGGCATTCACGGTCAGATCGTTGGTGACCTTCCATTCGTCGGCCAGGTAGGTGCTGAACAGCACGCCGGTCTTGGCGTTCGAATCAAATACCGGGAATGGCGCGTCGACCGGATTGCCCGCGGCGTCGAGCGGCAGCACCGTCGATCCGTTGTTCACCAGCGAACGTTCGGCGCTGGCGGAAAACCCGAACTTGAGGGTATGGGCGAAACCGATCCGGTAGGAAGTATCCTCCTGAATGCCGTTGACGACACTCTGCCGGTAGACGTCGGAGGCCACGCCGTTGAAGACGAGATCGCCGATCGTATCGGGCAGGAAGTGCAACTGGCTGTAGCGGTTGAAATAGGACAACTGGTAGTCGATGCCGTCGCCGGACTTCTGGTAGGCCAGGACGTTGAACTGGTTGAACTCGCTCTGCCGCTCGTTGAGCAGCGCGGAGTCGAAATCGGACACCCCGAAGGCGGCAAAGGCCGGCGCCTGCCCGGGATTGTTGGGGATCTGGTAGCTGCCGTTCGACACGCCGCTCATGAAGGTCAGCCGGCTGGTCGGATCGAGCACCGTCGACAGGTACAGAAATCCCTTTTCCTGCGAGGTGTTGTCGTGAATGGCGTTGTACGCCGGGGTCGGATTCTCGATCCCGAGGTTGCTGCCGAAATAACGCCCCGAGACGAAATACTGGGTCTGTCCGACGGTGCCGCCATATTCCAGCGAGGTGGTGATGGTGCCGTGGCTGCCGCCATAGACGCTGATGCTGCCGCTGTTGCCGAAGGCGTCGGCCTTGGTCTGGATGTCGAGGACGCCGGCGGTGCGCAGGCCGTACTGCGCCGGCAAGGCGCCGGTGATCAAAGCGAGGCTGCCGACGATGCCGGTATCGATGATCTGTCCGAACGCGCCGACGCCGTCGGGCAGCATGATGCCGTTGATGCGATATTGCAGATTGGCATGCTCGTTGCGCACATGCAGTGCGCCACTTGCGGCGGAGTCCTGCGATACGCCGGGAACCTGCAGCAGGGCCTTGTCGAGCGAGGTGTTGGTACCCTGCGGCAGCGCCTCGAGGGCCTGCTGGCTCAATTCGTACGAGCCGGCGCCGGTCGCCGCCACGATGTTGCGGCGGGCATCGTCGAACGTCTCGTTCTTGCCGGCGAGCGCCTGCGCCGCGGTCTGCGGCGGCGGCGCGGCCGGGGTTTCAAGACGCCTCCTGGATACGACATGGGTCCGGGGCCGGCGCGGATGCTGTACCGGCTTCGGTGCCGCGATGTCGATCTCCGGAAGCGCGATCGCGCCCGCCGCAGCCGCGGCCGGCGTTTGCGCGTGCGCCCGGCCGCCGAGGCCGCAAAGCAGCAGCGCGGCGGAGACGGCCACCATGGGCCTTGCGAACAGCGGCATTGATCCCAATCCCGTCAAGCACGACCGGATTCGTCATTGACGAATTCGGCAGGCGCTGGCCGTCGATGTCAGACGGACCGATTTCGGCCGGCTCCGGCGGATCGGCTGCGCATGACGCGGCAATCCGGCGGGAGCACTCAATCCATCGGGATCAGGAGGCCGGGGGAGCGCGAGGCTGAAAAGCAACACGGGCCGATTTCAAATGAACGAATTCTGCGTCGGTGGTGCGATACAGAAATTCGACGGCTTGCGGCAGCCGCAGCACCGGCGGGGTCGCAAACAACACGGCATTGGCCATCGCGATGACGGCGCAGACCGCACAGGCATCGTCCGAACGCTGCCGGTCCGGATTGCGCTCGGATCCGGCCTGCCGGGGAGACTGGCTCAGTGCTTCCGGCGCGGCAGGAGCCGTGGCGTGGGATGCGCCGGACGGCATCGCTGGCGCGGCCTCCGCCGCGATCCCGTGAAAATGGCCGAACGCCAGCACGAACTGGATCGCCAGCGCCAGAAGCGCCAGCCGCGCGCCTTGTCTGATGTTAGACCGGAACCACTTCATGCCGAGGGGCACTCCACATCGACCGCGACCCGGCGACCCCGGTCAGCGCCAGTGTTATAATATAACATCAGGCAACCCTCGTGGATGTCAACCATGTCCCACCCGGCATCGTCGGAATTGCGCCGGGCTGTGTAATTCGGGCAACGCCGGCGGCCTGCAACGCGATCACCGGCCTTCGCGCAGCCAGGTCGCGGCGAAGGCGCCGAGCAGCAGCAACAGCCCGATCAGGCCGGCGAACAGCGGCAGCACGCCGACGCCCCTGACCACGCTGGCATCCCGCATCCTGACACCCATCCAGCCATCGCCATGAAACACGCCGGATGCGCGCACCGGCACGATGCGCGGAAGTTCGATGCTCGACCCATCGACCACCCGCCGCGCGTCGCCGCCGGTGGCTTGCGCCAGCGGCTTCAACGTATCGGGGGTGGAGGTCACCTCGGAAAACTCCTTGGGATTGGTCGGGCCGACACTGATCAGGGCTTTCAGCGTGCCGTCGGTGGCCTGCCACAGGCCGAGCTCGTTGGCCGGGACGGTCGATGTCCAGATACCGGGTTCGCCGGCGCTCAGCGTGAGCTGGCGCGTGGCACCGGATGGCGAGGTCACCGTCACCGGCGCGACACTGTCCGCCATGGTCTGACGCAGAACCTCCAGATCGTGGCCATGGACTTGCAGACGCAGCGCCTCTTCGTCGAGCTCGGGCTGCTTCATCAGCCAGTGCGACATCCGCCGCAGCAGGTCGAGATGCGGTCCGCCGCCCTCATAGCCGCGTGCCCATAGCCAGATCTGGTCGGACAGCAGCAGCGCGGCGCGGCCCTCGCCGTAGCGGGACAGCAGCAGCAGCGGCTTGCCGTCTGCCCCCGTCATCAGCGGCGCCGTGGTGGCGTTGCGGGTGTCGACGGTGCGAAAGAACCGACCCCAATGCGGGGGTTCGGAGCCGGAGCCTTCCAGCCCGCGCGTCACCGGATGGCGCTTACCGGCGTCGCTGAGATGGGCGTAGAACGGTTTCTCGGTGACGCCCACCGGCTCGGCCGGCAGCACCGCATCCAGCGGCGTACGCCAGATGCTGGTGGTCGAGGCGTAGTCGGGACCCGCCGAAACCAGCACCGCGCCGCCGTCGCGCACATAGCGCGCGATGTTGTCGAAATATGCGATCGGCAGCACGCCCTGGCGCGCGTAGCGGTCGAAGATGATCAACTGGAATTCGTTGATCTTCTGCTGGAACAATTCGCGGGTCGGAAATGCGATCAGCGACAATTCGTTAATCGGCGTTCCATCTTGTTTCTCTGGAGGACGCAGGATCGTGAAATGCACCAGATCGACACTGGGGTCGGACTTGAGCAGGTTGCGCCAGGTGCGCTCGCCGGAATGCGGCTCGCCCGAGACCAGCAGCACCCGCAATTTGTCGCGCACCCCGTCGATCGAAACCACGGCGCGGTTGTTGACCAGTGTCAGCTCGTTTTCGAGCGGCGAGGCCTCGATCTCGACGATGTTGGGTCCGGGATGCTTGACGTCGATGTCGACATTGACGGTCTGACCGCTTTGCACGGTGCGCTCGTTGATCACGTCGCCGTCGCGGCGCACCACGACCTTGGCGCGCTGGCCGCTGACGCCCTGGTCGTCCAGCCGGTAGGTGATGGTCTGGGTCTGTCCGACGATGCCGAACCGGGGAGCCGCGGAAATCGCGATGCGCCGGTCGCGCTCGTCCTTGCGCCCGGTGATCAGGGCGTGCACCGGTGCCTGGAAGCCGAGCGCGGACGCGTTGGCTGGAATGTCGTGCACCCGGCCGTCGGTGATCAGGAAAGCGCCGGCGACGCGATCGACCGGAACGTCCGACAGTGCCGAGGACAGCGCGCCGAACAGTTTGGTGCCGTCGGTTTCCCCGTCGGCCTGGCCCGCTTCGACCACCCGTACTTCCAGTCCCTTGATCTTTTTCAGGCTATCCACCAATGCCTGCTGAGCCTCGGCGGTTTCGCGGGTGCGGGTGCCGAAACTCTGGCTGGGGCTCTTGTCGACCACGACCACGGCCACCGATGACAGCGGCTCACGATCCTCGCGGGTGAAGGACGGATTGGCCAGCGCCAGCACGATCAGGGCGAGCGCCGTCACGCGCACCGCGGCGCCGCGGGCGCGTCCCAGCAGCAGCATGACCGCGATCACGGCGATGGCGGCGACCGCGAGCCAGATCACGAGCGAGGGAACGAGCGGCGTAAAGGCAATGCCGTAGTTCATGACGCATACCTATCCACATCGTCGTGCCCGGGCTTGACCCGGGCATCCACGTCTTTCGTGCCATGCGTCAAGGCGTGGATGGCCGGGACAAGCCCGGCCATGACGGCATGACTGTAGAAAGCACGCATCACTGTCCCAGCCGCTCGATCAGCGCCGGTGCGTGCACCTGGTCGGCCTTGTAGTTGCCGGTCAGCGTGTACATCACGATGTTGACCCCGGCGCGGAAGGCAAACTCGCGCTGTCGCGGCTCGCCTGGTGTGAGCGGCAGCATCGGCTGGCCGTCCGGGCGCAGCGCCCAGGCGCCGGCGAGGTCGTTAGAGGTGATGATGATCGGCGAGACGCCGTCGCCGCCCCGCGCAGGCCGGGACGAGGCTTCCTCGTCGTCCTCGCGCGGCAGGGCTTCGACCCAGGTCTGCCCGGTGTTGAAGCGCCCGGGAAAATCGCGCAGCAGATAGAACGTCTTGGTCAGGACGTGATCGCGCGGCACCGGTTCAAGCTCGGGAATGTCGAGCGAGGAAAGGATGTCGCGCAAAGCCTGCATGGCCGGCGTCTGCGAGGCGCCGCCTTCTCCCGCGGGAGCCTCGATGGCATCGCGGGTGTCGAACAGCACGGTACCGCCGTTTTTCATGTAGGCGTCGATGCGGTTGATGGCGTCCTGTGGCGGCTTCGGGGCGCCGGGAACCACCGGCCAATAGATCAGCGGAAAGAACGCCAGTTCGTCGCGTGCGGGATCGACGCCGACGGGATCGCCGGCCTCCAGCGCCGTGCGCTGCGCCAGAAACAGCGTCAGGCCGGCCATGCCCGCCTTGACGATCGAATCCACATCTGCATTGCCTGTCACGACGTAGGCAAGCCGGGTCTGCGAGACTGCCTTGAGGGCGAAATCATCCTTGTCTTCGGCACGGGATGCCGTCGGCGCCAGCAGCGCCGGCAAGATCAGGGTGAAAACCAGCACCGCGGAAACCGCACGCCGCCGCAGCAACGTGGCGAAGCCGGCACCGAGCAAAGCGACGATGATCGCGTCGATCAGGAACAGCGCCAGTGAGGACGACAGCAGGATTCCGCGCAGGTCGCGCGGTTCGGAGTTGGTGTAGCTCGCCCGCCGCGCCCGCAATGCCGAAGTATCCAGCGGCGAGATGCGGTCGCTGGCTGCCAGCGCATTCACGGCCAGCGGGCCATCCGCCGGTCCATAGAAGCCGGGCGGGTGATCGATGCTTGCGCGATCGCGGAAGTCGGCGGGGATCGGCTTTGCGGTCGAGGGCGGCGGTCCGAACGCGCCAAAGCCGTCGAGCGTCCGCAGCGGCGCCACGGTTTCGGCCTTCGCCTCGCCGGCAACAGCCGCGTCCGGATTCGACGTGTAGCCGGACATGTCGACAACCCGCCGCAGCATCTCGACGAAAGTGCCGGACATCGGCAGATCGGACCAGCGCATGTCGGCGCTGACATGAAACAGGCTGACCACGCCCTTGCCGCGGCGTTCGCCGGTCACCAGCGGCGTCCCATCCTCCAGCGAGGCCCAGCTTCTCGTCGCCAGTACGGCGTCGGGTTCGGCCAGCACCTGCCGGTTGACGGTGACGTCCTTCGGCACCGCAAGACCGGCGAACGGTCCGTCGGCGGAGAACGATGCCAGGTGCTGCGGCTTCTCCCAGGTGAGGCTGCCGCCGAGGGTGCGTCCGCCACTGCGCAGCTTGACCGGGACCAGGTCGTCCTCGGCTTGCGCCAGACGCGGGCCGGCAAAGCGCACCAGCACCCCGCCTTGTTCGATCCATCCCTCCAGGCGGTCGCGGATCTCGGGCGACAATGTGCCGACATCCGCCAGCACGATCATCGGCAGTTTCTGATCGAGGAATTGCGTAATCGCCTGTTGCGGAGCGGTACCGCGCTCGCCCAGCCGCACATCGGCAAAAGGCGCCAGCGCCCGGGTCAGATAGAAGGTCGATGCCAGCAGCGGCTGCGCGGTATCGGTGCTCGATCCGCTGACCACGCCAATCGCGCGCCGCCGCCATCGCTTGTCGAGCAACTGGACCGCGCCGGCGGAGCGCTCGCCCGCGATTTCAAGCCGGGCGATGTCGTTGCGCAACTCGACCGGAAGATCGAACGCAGCCTCGGTCTCGCGCGCCTGCGGCGTGAAGCTGTAGCGGGCTTCGCCGATCGGTGACCCCTTGAGGTCGATCGCCCGCACGACGCCGGCGGCCACGCCGCCGCCGGTGCGCAGCACCTTCACGGTCATCTTTGCCGCGGCGTTTTCGGCCGCGGCCAGCGCCAGCGTGGGCGGGGCGCCGCCCTCGAAAATCGTCAAGGCACGATCCCCGATGGTTTTGCCGAGGCCGTCGAGAAAATCCGCGCCGCGCCCGGTATCGACGCCGTCGGACAGCCAGGCGATCTCGCAGTCGCCGGTCGCCTTGAGGAAACGCCCGAGCGCGGCCAACGTTTCAACCCGTCCGATCGAATAGGGTTTTGGCGCGAACTGGCGCAACGCGACGCGCGCGGTGCCGGCCGGCATGATGGTGATGTCGCGCGTCGGCTCCGACAGCGGAACGAGTGCGACGCCGCGGCGGTCGCTGTCGGCATTCGCGATCAATTCGTCCGCGGCCTTGACCCTGATGTCCCAGCTTGCGGCCGCGCTCCACCCGTCGTCGAGCAGGATCACCAGCGGCGTGCGGCCGCTGGCGACGCCGGTTTTCGGATTCCAGATCGGGCCGGCGGCGGCCAGAATGATCAGCGCGGCGGCGAGCAGGCGCAGCGCTGTCAGCCACCACGGCGTGCGGGAAGGAGTTTCTTCCTTCGGCGCGATGTCGAACAGCAGTCGGGTCGGCGGAAACTCGATGCGCCGCGGCCGCGGCGGCATCACCCGCAACAGCCACCACAGCAGGGGCAGGCTGAGCAGCCCCAGCAGCAGGATCGGCTCGGCGAAGGACAACGGCAGGGCGGCGATCATGCGCTGCGTCCCGCCTTGACGGTCGCGATCCGCGTGCTGCCCTTGCTGACCATCATGCCGCCATGCAGGAACAGCAGCAATTCGGCGGCGGAGCGGTCGGTGGTGTGGGTCGAGAACAGCCAGTCGAGCCTGGCCGCCTCGCTGCGAATCTGGTCGCGATGCAATGCCACCCGGTCGATGTAGTCGCGGCTCCATCTTTCGGCACGGCCCGCGGTGATGATGCCGCCGCCTTCCGGCTCGACGAATTCGATGCGGCCGGAATAGGGAAAGCTCTCCTCGGCCGGATCGACGACCTGGATCAGTGCGCCGTGGGCGCCGGAGGCCGACAAGCCGGCCAGCATGGTCCTGATCTCCTCGATCGGGGACCAGAGATCCGACAGCACCACGATCTCCGCCAGCGCCGACGGCACGAAGGAAGGCGGCAGGCTCAACCGCGCCGCGTCGTCATGCAGCATCGCCTGCGCCATCTTGTCGATCACGTTGCGGCTCGAGGTCGGAACGAGCAGGCCCGGGATTCCGACACGCTCGCCGCCTGCGACCAGGAGTTCGGCCAGCGCGAAGGTCACGATCAAGGCGCGCTCGAGCTTGCTGTCGCGCGCTCGCGCCGAGGCAAAGGCCATCGACGGCGAGCGGTCCGGCCACAGCCACACCGTGTGCGCCGCCTCCCATTCCTGCTCGCGGACATAGAGATGATCGTCGCGCGCCGAGCGCCGCCAGTCGACGCTCTGCGACGGCTCGCCCGACACGAAGCGGCGGTACTGCCAAAAGCTTTCGCCGGCTCCGGCACGCCGCCGGCCGTGCAAGCCGTGGATCACGTTGGCGGCGACGCGGCGGGCTTCAAGCACGAGGCGCGGCAGCGATGCGGCGAGCGTTCGGCTTTCGCCATCGGCACGTCGGATTGCTGCGGTCTCCCTGATTGCGTGCCTGTCTTCCGCCGCCATCAACCGATCCGCGTCTTCAATTGCCGGATCACATCGGGAATCGTGCGGCCTTCGGCGCGGGCGGAAAACGTCAGCGCCATGCGGTGCTTGAGAACCGGCTCGGCGAGATCCAGCACGTCGTCGATCGAGGGCGCGAGGCGACCGTCGAGCAGCGCGCGGGCACGCACCGCCAGCATCAGCGACTGGCTCGCGCGCGGCCCGGGACCCCAGGCGATCAGCTTGCCGGCCTCGCCGCCTTCCGGGCCGGGCCGCGCCGAGCGGACCAGCGACAGGATCGCCTCGACGACGGAATCGCCGACCGGCAGGCGCCGCACCAGGCGTTGCGCCGCGACCAGGATTTCGGCGTTCATCGCCGCCTTGGCCGGCGTCTCTTCCGCGCCGGTGGTTTCGAACAGGATGCGCCGCTCCGCGTCGCGATCGGGATAGTCGACGTCGATCTCCATCAGGAAGCGATCGAGCTGCGCTTCCGGCAGCGGATAGGTGCCTTCCTGCTCCAGCGGGTTTTGCGTCGCCAGCACGTGAAACGGCTTCGGCAAATCGTGGCGTGCGCCGGCGACCGTGATGTGCTGCTCCTGCATCGCCTGCAGCAGCGCCGATTGCGTGCGCGGGCTGGCGCGGTTGATTTCGTCGGCCATCAGCAACTGCGCGAACACCGGTCCCGAGATGAAACGGAACGAGCGCTTGCCCGAGCTGCTTTCGTCCAGCACCTCGGCGCCCAGGATATCCGACGGCATCAGGTCAGGCGTGAACTGGATGCGCTTGGCGTCGAGGCCGAGCGTGACGCCGAGGGTTTCGACCAGCTTGGTCTTGGCCAGGCCCGGCACGCCGATCAGCAGCGCATGACCGCCGGACAGGATCGTCACCAGGGTGTTGTCGATCACCCGCTCCTGCCCGAAGATGACGGTGGAGATCGCATCCTTCGCCGCGCGAATCTGGCCCGCGACCTGTTCGGCCGAGCGGACGATCACGTCCTCCAGTTTTTCTACACTGTCTGCGCCGGCCATCCCGTTCTCCTTGCCCAAAACGCCGCCGATCGCGTCGTCTTGCCATGACCCCCATGGTAAACTCATGTGAAGGCCATGTATTCGTTGAATTAAACTATCCCCACATTATCGGCGTTTCGGGGTATGAACGGCATCACGATGTGGCGACCTCACGCGGAACTCGCGCCAGCTTCACGCAGTGGAGGACTTGCTCCAATCGTGCCAAATCGAGGCGGTCAATCTCAGGGCAAACCATGGCGAAGCAAGGGCAGACGACCCAACACGGCCTTGAAGGGCTGACCGCGGCGGCCAACGAAGCTGCGAACGCGGGCGCCGGCGGCAAAGGCCTGCCTCCGGTGCATCTGTGGGATCCGCCATTCTGCGGCGATCTCGACATGCGAATCGCCGGCGATGGTACATGGTTCTACATGGGCACGCCGATCGGGCGGCCGGCGCTGGTGCGGCTGTTTTCGACGATCCTCAAGCGCGAGGACGGCAAGCACTTTCTCGTGACCCCGGTCGAGAAGGTCGGCATTCGCGTCGACGATGCGCCATTCCTGGCGGTCGAGATGCGCAA
This sequence comes from Bradyrhizobium sp., assembly GCA_036273255.1. Lineage (GTDB taxonomy): Bacteria > Pseudomonadota > Alphaproteobacteria > Rhizobiales > Xanthobacteraceae > Bradyrhizobium. Next base: position 10,569 of record DASUIA010000196.1, on the reverse strand, counting down.
GGAAAGCCACGACGGCGGACGGCTGCTGCATTTTCGTACCAACGTCGACGACTGGGTGGCCTGCGATGCGGCGCACCGGCTCAGGTTCGAGGCCGCCGCTGATGGCGGCCTCACTCCCTATCTTCACGTCCGTGCCGATCTATGGGCCAAGGTGACGCGGGCGCTTTATTACGATCTGGTTGACATCGGCGAGGAGCGAGTGGTCGATGGCCATCCGATGTTCGGCGTCGCCTCGTCGGGCGAATTCTTTGCGATGGCGGATGCCGAGCAGGCGAGGGAAGCACCTTGAACGAACCGATGCTCAAGAGCGGACACGCGACCAGCTCCGCGGAGTTCTTCGACCGGGCGCGTGCGCGGCTCGGCTTCGGCGTCCCGCCCGGGCTGGTCGACCCCGACATCGTTCCTCGCGGCGGCGATCCCGGTACCGACCGGATGCTGGAGATCATTGCGCGCGAACGGCCGATCCGGCCCGCGGCGGTATTGATTCCGGTGGTGGATCATCCGCAGCCGACCGTGCTGTTGACGCAGCGTTCGGCGCATCTCAGCGATCACGCCGGCCAGATTTCGTTTCCGGGCGGCAAGATCGAGGCGACCGACGCCACGCCGCTCGACGCCGCGTTGCGCGAGGCATTTGAAGAAGTCGGCCTCAGCCGCGAATTCATCGATCCGATCGGCTATCTCGATCTCTACGCCACCAGTTTCGGATTCCGCATCCTGCCGACGGTCGCGCGGGTCGAGCCCGGCTTCCGGCTGCGGATCAACGCGGCCGAGGTCGACGATGCCTTCGAGGTGCCGCTGGCGTTCCTGATGGATCCGGACAACCATCAGCTCCACAGCAAGGAATTCCGCGGCATGGAGCGGTCGTATTACGCCATGCCGTTTGCCGAACGCTATATCTGGGGCGCGACCGCCGGAATCCTGCGGGTGCTGTATGAGCGAATCTATCTGCCATGATCCGTCCGGCCCTCACCGAAATCGGAATTTTCCTGATCCCGTTCGCGATCTATGCGCTGTTCCTGTTCGCCACCCGCTCCGGCACGCTGGTGCAGTCATCGTGGCCGCTGCATGTCATCGCCAAGCTGATCCTCGGTTCACTGCTGCTCGTCGTGATCAGTCTCGTCATGCTGGCGCATTTCAGGGCGAAGCCGGGCTCGACCTATGTTCCGGCGCATCTCGAGAACGGCAAGCTCATTCCCGGAGCGGAAAAATGAGCGATTTGCGCGTGCTCGACGGCGCGCCCTGGCTCACCTCCGGACCGGCCGCCCGCGTGCTCGCGTTGCTGAACGGCGATGGCGAGGAGGCGCGCGTCATCGGCGGCGCGGTCCGCAATGCGTTGCTGGAGCTTCCGATCGGCGATATCGACATCGCCACCACGGCGCTGCCGGACGAGGTGGTTCGCCGCGCCAGGCTCGCCGGCATCAAGAGCGTGCCGACCGGCATCGAACATGGCACCGTCACGCTCGTCGTGGACTCGCAGCCGTTCGAGGTCACGACCTTGCGCCAGGATGTCGAGACCTTCGGACGCAAGGCCAGGGTCGCGTTCGGCCGCGACTGGATCCGTGATGCCGAACGGCGCGATTTCAGCATCAACGGCCTGTCGGTCGACGCCGCGGGGGTGGTGCATGACCACGTCGGCGGGCTGGCCGATATCGCGGCAGGGCGGGTGCGCTTCATCGGCGACCCGGCCCGGCGGATCGCCGAGGATTATCTGCGCGTGCTGCGGTTTTTCCGCATTCACGCCGCCTATGGCGAGGGCGAGCCCGATCGCGCCGGATACCTCGCCTGCATCGCCGCGCGAGGCGGGCTCGCCGGTCTGTCGGCCGAACGCGTGCGCATGGAAATATTGAAGCTGATGATTGCCAAAGGCGCGGCACCGTCGGTCACCGCGATGGCGGAGGGCGGATTGCTGCTGCCGGTCCTGGGTGGCGTCGCCTATATCGGGCCGTTCGGCGCCATGATCGCCGCCGAGCACGCGCTTGGACTGCAACCGAATGCGGTGCGCCGGCTCGGCGCGCTCGGGGTTGCCGTCACCGAGGATGCGCGGCGCCTTGCGACGCGCCTGCGGCTCACCAATGCCGAAGCAAAGGCGCTGGATTCGATGGGTCATCGCTGGTGGCGGCTCGCCGGCATGAATGAGGCGAGGGCGCGGCGCAGGCTCTATCGGCTCGGCGCGGAGCGCTACCGCGACCGGCTGATGCTGGCATGGGCGCGGGCGGGCGATGCCGCTGACCCCGCGCCCTGGCGGCAGCTTGCGACGTTGCCGGAGCGCTGGCGCGCGCCGAAATTTCCGCTGCGCGCGGCCGACTTCGCCGCGCGCGGAATCGCCGAAGGCCCGGCGCTCGGCCAGGTGCTGACACTTGCGGAAGACGCCTGGCTTGCCGCGGATTTCCCGCTGGATAAAGCCGCCGTGCGCATGATCGCCGATCAGGCCGTCAGCCGCCTTCATCGCGATGGCCGGCCGTGAACATCAGGGCCATTTCACTTCCGGCGGCATCGACGACAGGATGGATTCGACGTTGCCGCCGGTCTTCAGCCCGAAAATGGTGCCGCGGTCGTAGAGCAGGTTGAATTCGACGTAGCGCCCGCGGCGCACCAGTTGCTCCTCGCGGTCGCCGGACGTCCAGGGCGTGTTGAAATTCCTTCGCACCAGTTCGGGATAGACTTTCAGCAGGGCGCGGCCGACGTCCCGGGTGAAGGCGAGGTCGGCGTCCCAGTCGCCGCTGTCGTGCCAGTCGTAGAAGATGCCGCCGATGCCGCGCGCTTCCTGGCGATGCGGCAGATGGAAATATTCGTCGCACCATTTCCGGTATTTTTCATAGCTTGCAACCGCGGCATGGGCGTCGCAGGCGGCCTGCATCGCGGCATGGAAAGCCGTCGTGTCGGGATCCTGCTGGTTCCGCCGCCGCTCGAGCAGCGGCGTCAGATCCGCGCCGCCGCCGAACCACGCCTTGGTGGTGACGACGAAGCGGGTGTTCATGTGCACCGCCGGAATGTTCGGATTGCGCAGATGCGCGATCAGCGAAATGCCCGAAGCCCAGAATGCGGGATCGTCGGCGGCGCCCGGAATCTGGGCGCGGAATTCCGGTGCGAACTCGCCGTGGACCGTCGAACAGTGCACGCCGACCTTTTCGAACAGCCGGCCGCGCATCACCGCCATCACGCCGCCACCGCCGGGCCTGCCGCTGTGATCGGTGCGCTCCCACGGCGTGCGTTCGAAACGCCCCGTTTGGCCCGGATAGAGTGCTGCGGGCGCATCGTCCTCCAACCGTTCGAAGGCGGTGCAGATCTCATCGCGCAGCGCCTCGAACCAGCCCCGCGCGCGGGCCTTGCGATCCTCGATGAGGCTTGTGTCCATGGGGAATCTTTCGACGGCCTATTCCTGTGGGCCGAAATAGCTGCAGCCCTCGTTGCAACTGTCGCGGTGAACGCTGACCCGGGTGATGTGGCCGACCGGCTGCAGCCGCTCCCAGATGAAGCGCGAAAGGTTCTCCAGTGTCGGCGGCCCCAGCGCTTCGACGTTGTTGAGCAGCTTGTGGTCGAGCAGCTTCTGCACCTGCGCCATGCGGCGTTCGAGCAGGCCGAGGTCGAGCACCATTCCCGTTGCCGGATCCGGCACGCCGCGCAACGTCACTTCGGCTCGAAACGAGTGGCCGTGGATTTCCTCGCTGGCTGCGCCAAACGTCGTTCCGGGCAGCGCATGTGCCGCCTCGAAGCGAAACGATTTCGTCAATTCCCACATCGGCAAATCCAGATTCTACCTGATCCCAAGGGTCTTGTGCGTCTGCAGGCTGAGCCGCCACTGCGGATGGCGCAGACAATAGTCGACCGCGCGCGCGGTGTTCTCGACCAATTCCGGCCCATCCATCGGTTGCAGCGAGAAACGCTCAAAGGCGAGATCGACAAAGCTCTCCGGCGCCGCATCCGCCTGCGGGTAAACCAGCTTCAGCTCGTGACCTTGCCGGACCCGCAACTCGGCGGCCGCTTTCGGGCTGACGCAGATCCAGTCCATGCCTTCGGGCGGATCGATGGTGCCGTTGGTCTCGACGCCGATGCTGAAATCGCGGGCATGCAGCGCCGCGATCAGCTCGCTGTCTACCTGCAGCAGCGGTTCGCCGCCGGTCAGGACCACGTAACGGTTGGCGGCAGCCCCGGTCCATTGCCCGGCGATGGTATCCGCGAGTTCCGCGGCGGTAGTATAACGTCCTCCCAGCGTGCCGTCGGTGCCGACGAAATCGGTATCGCAAAACCGGCAGGTCGCGCTGGCGCGATCCTGCTCGCGGCCGCTCCAGAGATTGCAGCCCGCAAACCGGCAGAACACCGCGGCCCGGCCGGCATGGGCGCCTTCGCCCTGCAAGGTCAGAAAGATTTCCTTGACCGCGTAACTCACCGCATCTCTCCTCGAGTGGCGGGTCTGGTTTGCCGCAGCGCCTCGCCCAGCGCCATGGCCGCGGCCGCGGCGACATTGAGCGAGCGCAGCCCCGGCCTGATCGGAATCACCAGCCGTGCGTCGGCCGTGGCGGCGACGTCGTCGGGAACGCCCGCGGATTCGCGCCCGAACAACAGCATGTCGGCCTCGCTGTAGCGATAATCAAGATAGGAGCCGCTGGCCCTGGTCGTGAACAGGATCAGTCGAACGGCCCGGTCATTACGCCATTGTTCGAACGCTGACCACGAATCATGACGGGTGATTGTCACCAGATCGAGATAATCCATGCCGGCGCGGCGGAAGCGCCGGTCCGAGACCGGAAATCCGGCGGGTTCGATGATGTGGGCGCCGACATCGAGACATGCGCAGAGCCGAAGAATCGTCCCCGTGTTCTGCGGGATGTCGGGCTGGAAAAGCGCGATCTGCATTCGACCAAGGGCCTAGGTCAACATGAAATGTCTCAATAGATCAATACGCATAGCGGATTTAGTGCATTGCACGCAGATTAGGCGATAGCGGGCTTGCGCTCTTTCGGCAAGGGTGCCAATAGAACGATTCTGGACTGCCTGCTACGCCTGTTTGGCCTGAGCAGACCGGTCTTCCTGCCGCCGCGCGGGTCGCGGGCGCCGGCAGCCTCTTTCCAGGCTTCGTCATGGCGTTGCCTGGGTGGATCCACGGCTGCAGCCGAGAAAGGTTTTGGAAACGTGACGACAGCGTCTTCGGCGGGCTCGACACGCCGTGATTTCCTATTTGTCGCAACGGGTGCCGCCGCCGCGGTAGGGGGACTGGCCACGGTCTGGCCGCTCGTGAGCCAGATGAACCCGGATGCCTCGACGATTGCCGCCGGTGCGCCGATCGAAGTCGATCTGACCCCGATCGCCTCGGGACAGGACATCAAGGTGTTCTGGCGCGGCAAGCCGATCTACATCATGAACCGCACCAAGAAGCAGATCGAAGAGGCCCGCGCGGTCGAGGTCTCCAGTCTGCGCGATCCGGCAACGGACCAGTCCCGGGTCAAGAGCGGCCACGACCAGTGGCTGGTCGTGATCGGCATCTGCACCCACCTCGGCTGCATCCCGATCGCCCACGAGGGCAACTACGACGGCTTCTTCTGTCCCTGCCACGGCTCGCAATACGACTCCTCGGGCCGCATTCGACAGGGCCCCGCGCCGGCCAACCTGCCGGTACCGCCCTATCAATTCGTTTCGGACAGCAAAATCCAGATTGGTTGAGTTGCGGGTCTTTCATCCGCGACTTGGCCCGTCATCGCCTTACTTCCTCAGGATTGCATCATGAGCGGACCATCCGACTACCAGCCGACCAATCCGGCCTTGAAGTGGATTGAGCGGCGCCTCCCGATCATGGGTCTCGTCCACTCCTCGTTCGTGGCCTATCCGACGCCGCGCAACCTGAACTACTGGTGGACGTTCGGTGCCATCCTCTCGATGATGCTCGTGGTACAGATCGTGACCGGTGTGATCCTGGCGATGCACTACACGCCGAACGCCGATCTCGCCTTCAAGTCGGTCGAAGGCCTCGTCCGCGACGTCAATTATGGCTGGCTGCTGCGCAACATGCACGCCGCCGGCGCCTCGATGTTCTTTTTTGCGGTCTACATCCACATGTTCCGCGGCATGTATTACGGGTCGTTCAAGGAGCCGCGCGAAGTACTGTGGATCCTCGGCGTCATCATCTACCTTCTGATGATGGCGACCGGCTTCATGGGCTACGTGCTGCCGTGGGGCCAGATGAGCTTCTGGGGCGCCACCGTCATCACCAATCTGTTCTCCGCCATTCCCTATTTCGGCGAGAGCATCGTGACCCTGCTGTGGGGCGGCTATTCGGTCGGCAATCCGACCCTGAACCGGTTCTTCTCGCTGCACTACCTGCTGCCGTTCGTGATCGCCGGCGTGGTGGTTCTCCATATCTGGGCGCTGCATGTCGCGGGCCAGAACAATCCGGCCGGCGTCGAAGCCAGGACCGAAAAGGACACCGTGCCGTTCACGCCCTATGCGACCATCAAGGACGCGTTCGGCATCTCCTGCTTCCTGATCTTCTTCGCCTGGTTCATCTTCTACATGCCGAACTATCTCGGCGACGCCGACAACTACATTCCCGCCAATCCCGGCGTGACGCCGGCGCATATCGTGCCGGAATGGTATTACCTGCCGTTCTACGCGATCCTGCGCAGCATCCCGAACAAGCTTGCCGGCGTCACCGCGATGTTCTCGGCGATCATGGTGCTGGCCTTCCTGCCCTGGCTCGATACCGCCAGAACGCGCTCGTCGAAATATCGCCCGCTGGCCAAGCAGTTCTTCTGGCTGTTCGTCATCGTCTGCGTGCTGCTCGGCTATCTCGGTGCGCAGCCGCCGGAAGGCATCTATGTGATCGCCGGCCGCATCCTCACCTTTTGCTACTTCGCCTACTTCCTGATCCTGCTGCCGCTGTTGAGCCGGATCGAAACGCCGCGGCCGGTGCCGAATTCGATCGCCGACGACGTGCTGGCGAAAACCGGCAGCAGGTCGACGCCGATGGTGTCCACCGTGATCGCGCTGATGGCTGCCGGCGCGCTATTTGCCGGCAGCGCGCAGAATGCGCGTGCCGCCGAGGACACCACGCCGCCGTCGCTGAAATGGTCGTTCTCCGGTCCGTTCGGCAAATATGATCGCGGCGCCTTGCAGCGCGGGCTCAAGGTCTACAAGGAAGTCTGTTCCAACTGCCACAGCCTGAACTATATCGCGTTCCGCAATCTCGCCGATCCCGGCGGTCCGGGCTATTCGGAAGCGCAGGTCGCGGCATTGGCCTCCGAATACAAGATCAAGGATGGTCCGAACGACCAGGGCGAAATGTTCGAGCGGCCGGGCCGGCCGGCCGACTATTTTCCTCCGCCGTTTCCCAACGAGCAGACGGCGCGCATGGCCAATGGCGGCGGGCTGCCTCCGGACCTGTCGCTGATCACCAAGGCACGCTCCTATGAGCGCGGCTTTCCGCAATTCATCTTCGACTTCTTCACGCAGTTTCAGGAGCAGGGTCCGAACTATGTCGACGCCATCCTGCAGGGCTTCGAAGACAAGCCGCCGGCCGGTGTGACGATTCCGGAGGGCTCCTATTACAACAAATATTTCCCCGGCCACGCCATCAAGATGCCGAAGCCGCTGAGCGACGGTCAGGTCACCTTTGACGATGGCTCGCCGGCCACCGTCGCGCAATATGCGCATGACGTCGCCACGTTCCTGATGTGGGCGGCGGAGCCGCACATGGAGGCGCGCAAGCGGATCGGGCTGCAGGTGTTCGTCTTCCTGATTGTGATCAGTTGCCTGCTGTACTTCACCAAGAAGCGGGTCTGGGCCGACGCGCACTGATTTCGGCGCCGATGACGCGAATTTGAAAAGGCCCCCGCGAGGCCTTTTTTCTTGGTCCGGCCCGGCGGGCGGAGCGCCGCGCGGCGCCAGGCACGCGTGAGCGATTGCATCCCGACCGGCGAGCGGACAAGATGGCCTTCGATCGGCCACCAAGAAAATCACTGGAGGAATCCATGGGTACCAGCATCTCGTTCAAACGTCCGGACGGCAAGGACGCCAACGGCTATCTCGCCAATGCCGCGCGCGGCAACGCGCCGGGCGTGGTGGTGATCCAGGAATGGTGGGGACTGCAGGACCAGATCAAGGGATTGTGCGACCGCTTCGCGGTGGCCGGCTTCGATGCGCTGGCGCCCGATCTCTACAACGGCAAGGTGGTGCCGTATCACGACACCGATGCCGCCGGCAAAGAGATGAATTCGCTGGATTTCATCGACGCCACCACCCAGACGGTGCGCGGTGCCGTGCAATATTTGTCCAGGAATGGCGCCAAGGTCGGCCTGACCGGTTTCTGTCTCGGCGGGGCCGTGACCATCATCGGTGCAGCCAGGGTTCCGGAGTTGACCGCGGGCGTGGTGTTCTACGGCATTCCGCCGGAGCAGGCGGCCAAGCCTGCCGACATCAAAATCCCGCTGCAGGCGCATTTCGCCAACAAGGACGACTGGTGCACGCCTGAGGTTGTCGATGCCTTCGAAAAGGGCATGAAGGCCGCCGGCAAGTCGATCGAACTGTTCCGCTACGAGGCCGAGCACGCCTTCGTCAACGAGCAGCGACAATCGGTTCACGACCGCAAGGCCGCCGAACTCGCCTGGGGCCGCGCCACGGATTTCTTCCGCAAGCATCTGGGGTGAGGGTTTTCGCTCGTCAGTGCGAGGCGCGAAGCGATGAAGCAATCCACCACTGTCATTCCGGGATGCGCCACTTGGCGCAGCCCCGGAATCCATAACCACGATCGGGGGTTATGGATTCCGGGCTCGCGCCGCTTCGCTTCGCGCCCCGGAATGACGGCGATATGGATTGCTTCGTCGCTCCGCTCCTCGCGGTCCAAATGCGCTCGCTCACCATGGCTACAACTCACTACCCCCGCCACTCATCCCATCCCACCACGGACACACCTTGACATCGTCCACGGCCGATGTTGTCTACGTGGCCCATGAGCACCCTCGTACGCCAAACCCGTCTCTGGTGGCCCACCTTCTAAAGGTGGCCGGTGCGATTCCATTTTTTCCCATCGTCGGAGGCCGCCATCGCAGTGCGACGGCCTTTTCGTCTGTCCTGTGTGGCGTTCCCTCGGCAAGTTTCGTAAGAGGATCACATGAACAGGACGGCTTTCTCGCTTCCGACCCATAGCGAATATCGCACCCATCGCGGCCTCGAGGTCACGCGAGCGGTGGAGCAATTCAGCGGCGGTGCCGACCGGCTCGACGATTTGATCGATCTGCTCGATCGCCGCCGCGGTGTGGTGCTGTCGTCGGGCACCACGGTGCCGGGCCGCTACGAGAGCTTTGATCTCGGCTTTTCCGATCCGCCCCTGCGGCTGGAGACCGCCGGGACCGGCTTTTCGCTGCAGGCGCTGAATCCGCGCGGCGAGGTTCTGATCGCCTTTCTCGGCGACGCCTTGAGCGAACCTTGTGCCGTGATCACCGAGCGGAGCGCGACACGGCTGGCCGGTCATATCGCGCGCGGTGCGGCGCCGATCGAGGAGGATCAGCGCACAAGGCGCGCCAGTGCGATGTCGCTGGTGCGCGACCTGGTGGCAGCGTTCGGCGCCCAGGACGATCCGCTGCTCGGCCTGTTCGGCGCCTTTGCCTATGATCTGGTCTTCCAGATCGAAGACCTCGTGCAGAAGCGTGCGCGCGAGAGCGATCAGCGCGACATCGTGCTCTATGTGCCCGATCGTCTGCTGGCCTATGACCGTGCCACCGGGCGCGGCGTGGTTTTGAATTATGATTTTTCCTGGAAGGGAAAGTCCACCGCCGGTCTGCCGCGGGAGACCGCCGAAAGCACCTACACCAGGACGCCGCGGCAGGGGTTTTCCGATCACGCGCCCGGTGAGTATCAGGCGACCGTCGAAACGGCCCGCGCGGCGTTTGCGCGCGGCGACCTGTTCGAGGCGGTACCCGGTCAGTTGTTCGCCGAGCCCTGCGAGCGCTCGCCGGCGGAAGTGTTCCAGCGGCTGTGCCGGATCAATCCGTCGCCCTACGGCGCCCTGATGAATCTGGGCGAGGGCGAATTCCTGGTCTCGGCCTCACCGGAGATGTTCGTGCGCTGCGACGGCCGGCGGGTCGAGACCTGCCCGATCTCGGGCACCATCGCGCGCGGGGCCGATGCGATCGGCGATGCCGAGCAGATCAGGCAATTGCTGAATTCTGAGAAGGACGAATTCGAGCTCAACATGTGCACCGACGTCGACCGCAACGACAAGGCGCGCGTTTGTGTCCCTGGCAGCATCAAGGTGCTGGCGCGGCGCCAGATCGAGACCTACTCCAAGCTGTTTCACACCGTCGACCATGTCGAAGGCATGCTGCGGCCTGGCTTCGACTCGCTGGATGCGTTTCTCACCCACGCCTGGGCGGTGACGGTAACCGGCGCGCCCAAGTTGTGGGCGATGCAGTTTGTCGAGGACAATGAGCGCTCGTCGCGGCGCTGGTATGCCGGCGCGATCGGGGCGGTGAACTTCGATGGCAGCATCAACACCGGGCTGACCATCCGCACCATCCGCATGAAGGACGGCCTTGCCGAGGTGCGTGTCGGCGCCACCTGCCTGTTCGATTCCGATGCTGC
>DASUIA010000195.1:0-8100 GCA_036273255.1 Bradyrhizobium sp. | reverse complement strand
CACCTCGGACTGGCGCAGGCGCTTGACGCGCTCGGCTAGCGGCAGATTTGCAATCGCCTTGTAACTTGGATGGGTCTGGAACGGATTGCGCGACAATTCGAGGCCGAGCAGCAAACCGACCGGACGCGCCGCGATCTGCGCCGTGATCGACAGGCCGCGGCCTGAAGCCTCATTGATGCTGTCGAGCGTCTGGCGCCAGCGCTGCGGCGCCTTGTCGTTCTGGGTGATCGAGAACGAGATCGGGCATCGGGTGTTTTCCGCCACCCGCGGCATCATCGGCAGGTCTTCATGGAGGGTCGATGGATCGAGCACGAATTGCAGTACGCTGCGGCCGACCCCCTGCATCGCGCCGGCGATCGCGGTCAGCTCGTCCTCGCCCGCTTTCAGCGTCGGCGTGTAATCGCCGGTCGAGGTGCGATGGTTCAGCGTGCGCGAGGTCGAGAAGCCCAGCGCGCCGGCGCGCACGGCATCGCCTGCGAGCGCCGCCATCGCCTGATTGTCCGCGGGCGTGGAGGGATCGCGCCGCGCGCCGCGTTCGCCCATCACATAGACGCGCACGGCGGCGTGCGGCAATTGGGCGCCGATATCGATGTCGAACTGCCGCTCCGCCAGCCACGCCATGTAATCCGGAAAGCTTTCCCACGACCACGGAATCCCCGCGCTCAGGACCGGCTCGGGAATATCCTCGACGCCTTCCATGAGCTGGATCAGGCGCTGGTGATCGCCGGGCTTGCAGGGCGCGAAGCCGACCCCGCAATTGCCCATGATGGCGGTGGTAACGCCGTTCTGCGACGAGGGCGTGATGTCCTGGCTCCAGGTGACCTGGCCGTCATAATGGGTGTGAATGTCGACAAAGCCCGGCGTCACCAGTTTGCCGCGGGCGTCGATTTCCTGCTTGCCCTTGCCCAAAACCTTGCCGACCTCGCTGATCCGGCCGTCCGCGATGGCGACGTCCGCTTCGAACAGGTCGCCCCCGAGCCCGTCGGCGACGTTGCCGCCGCGGATCACGAGGTCTGGATTGCTGGCCATGGCGTTTCGCCCCGGTGCGAGGAGTGGGTTTGCCGTCGCATGATGGGTGGTCCGGCGATGCTGTCAACCGCCGCGCGCGAGCGTCAGGAATGCATCAGTCTGGTGTCGGAAGCACCGGAGTTCGCTTGCGCGCCGCGCTCGGTGACCAGTGCGAGCAGCACGGTCAGCACCATGAATACCACCGATGCGCCGAACACCCAGTGCGGCAGATTCTGGTCCATGATCCAGCCGAACAGCAGCGGGCTGATGATGCCGCCGATGTTGAATCCGGTTGAGACGATGCCGAAGGCCCGGCCCGCCGCGCCCGCCGGCGCCGCGTTGCGCACCAGCATGTCGCGCGAGGGAGCGATCACGCCGCCGAGAAATCCGGCGCCCGCCATCGCCGCGGTCAGTAGCAGCGACGGCAGCGCGACCGCCGCGATCAGCAGCACAATCGCGGCATTGAGAGCGAAGCAGGCGGCTGCGACCTGACCGTGACGCTGGGTGTGGTCGGCGAGGAAGCCGCCCGCCAGCACGCCAACCGCGCTCGCGCCGAGAAAGGCGGTCAACGCGATATTGGCGGTCGAGAACGACGCACCATAGCCGCTCATCAGCGCCACCACGCCGAAATTGCCGATCCCGGCGCTGGAAAGGCTGAGCAGCATGAAAAACGTCGTCAGCACGATCAGGGCCGGCGTGATGATGCTTTGCCGCGGCGCTCTCGTACCATCGGAGCCGCGATCGGCGGCGCTGGCGTCGGGAATGCCAATCATGACGAGCAGCAGCGCCACCAGCGGACCCACCGCGCCGGTCGCGATCAGGGCGCCATGACCGCCGATCGTTGCGGCCAGCGCTGCGACCGTGGCAGGCGCGACGGCGCCACCGAGGAAGCCGGCGAAAGTATGGACCGAAAAGGCGCGGCCCATGCGTGCTTCATCCATATGGACCGACAGGATGGCATAGTCGGCCGGATGGTAGACGCTGTTGGCGAGGCCCAGCAGCACTGCGCTCGCGATCAGCCAGGGATAGCTCAGATGCAGCCCGAGCATGATCAGTGCGAAGCCGCCGAGGGTGAGGCCGATCAACAGGATCTTGCGGGCGCCGATATGATCGGCCAGATAGCCGATCGGCGCCTGGGTCAGGCCGGAGACCACGGCAAAAACCGTCAGCGCCAAACCGAGCTCGATGTAGCCGACGCCGAGTTCCTGCTTCAGGAAGGGAAACAGCATCGGCAGGACGAACATATGGAAATGACTGACCCAATGCGCCGTCGAGACTGCAGCGAGCGTCCGCAGCGAACCGTCTGCTTTTGCTTGTTGCGGTGCGGCCAGAACGTCGACCATTTCTCGTTGCTACCCGGTTTGCCGAACGGCCCCGCAGGGCGGACAGAAACTATCGGCTGGACCGGTTATTTGTCCATGAATACCGCTGCATGGCAGCCCTCGCGAACCGCCCCGAAAAGGCAGTTTCGCGGCTGAATTCGAAAGACAAAGCCGCAGCACGCGGGAAAAATGTGTCCATGGCCGTCTCAGCCGCTGTTGCAACGCCGCTCCGGGTGCTGGTTTCAGAGGGAAGCAGCCCCTCGGCGCGCGAGGCGGTCACGATCCTGGGGCTGTCGGGCCACCATGTCGAGGTCTGCGATCCGAACCGCTATTGTTTGGCGCGGTTCTCGCGGTTTGTCCGTAGCTTTCATCATTGTCCGGGCTTGCGGGACGATCCGGCCGGGTTCCTTCGGTTCGTCGAGCGATTGCTGGCGGCGGGGCGCTTCGACGTGTTGCTGCCGACCCATGAGCAGGGATTTTCGTTCGCGCGCGTGCGGCAACGGCTGGAACGCCACGCCGGGCTGGCCCTGCCATCCTTTGCAAGCTACCGCGCCGTGCTTGGCAAGGCCGGCTTCAGCAGGCTGCTCGACCAATTGTACTTGCCGCAGCCGGTCACGCGGATCGTTGCGTCGGCAACCGAACTCCGCGACGTGATCCGGTTTCCTGCGGTCGTCAAGACCTCGGTCGGCACCGCGAGCCGCGGTGTGTGGTTCGTGCGCAACGACGATGATCTCGACGCCGCGTTGCGGGAACTCGGCGCGAGCGGGGCGTTCGCCGACGAGGTGGTGGTGCAGGATTTCGTCGCCGGCGCAACCGAAAAGGCGCAGGCGGTGTTTTGCCATGGCGGCCTGATCGGGTTTCACGGCTATCGGCAGATCGCCGCAGGCGTCGGTGGCGGCGAGGCAATCAAGGAGAGCGTAAGCCGTCCCGAGCTGCGTGCGGCGATGGGAACGATCGGAGAGCGACTCGGCTGGCACGGGGCGCTGTCGGTCGATTACATCTGGCGCGACGGAAGCGACACGCCGCTGTTGATCGATTGCAATCCCCGGCTGGTCGAGCCGATGAGCGGCTGGCTGGCCGGAATAGATCTGGTTGGATTGCTGCTCGAGGTTTCGCAAGGCAACGCGCCCGCGGTTGCTCGCCAAAGCCGCGACGGGGTGCGGACGCATCTTGCCATGCAGGCACTGCTCGGATGCGCGGCGCGAGGCGGCAGGCGGCGCGATATTGTCCGCGAGGGCTGGCGGGTTGCTGCTGGCCGCGGCCCCTATGCCGGCAGCAAGGAGGAATTGACGCCGCTGCGGCTCGACTGGATGGGCGTGATGCCGGTGGCGATGACGGCGGTATTTCTGCTGGCCATGCCGAAGCTCGCGGCGAGCCTCGCAAGACGCGGCTGGGGTGCGCATCTGCTCGATCTCGGCGCGATCCGGCGCATCGAGCGCGACGATTTCCCGGATGCGGCGCTATAGCGGCTCGTCGTCGGTGCCGTGGCGGTCGCGCTTCGGCGTGGCGAAATCGCCATCTTCGAAATCATCGTCGTCTTCGACCGGCAAGCGCTTGACTGGCTGCAATGGCTTGGCCTTGCCGCCGTCCTTGTTGGGAGGCTCACGCTTTTGGCCGGATCCGCCCATGATCTCCCCCATCTTCAAATTCGCTTGAAGCAGACACTGTCCGCTGTCGGGGCAATCTGCCTTTCCCGCCTCCTAGATCCGGCGGCCGCCGCTTTGCTGGCCGGCCAGCCAGCCCGCCAGGTCCGGCGCCTTTTCGCCGGAAGGCTTGGGCTTGGCGCGCGCCTTTTTGGTGGTTGCGGCCGGAGCGGTCGGCTGCGCCGCCTCGCGGGCGAGCCGCAGGGCCTTCAGCCTTGCCATGTTGTCGGTCACGGCCTTTAACGCGGCGTCGCGGTCGGTCTTGCCGCTGCGGGCCTCGGTGGCGGCGCGCGCGGCCTTCTTGAAACGCGCATCGGCACGGTTGCGATCCTGTTGTGTCATTCAAGTCGTTTTCTTCTTGCTCGGTTTGGCGTTGGGCAGCGGAGCCCTGGCGCGGTCGGCGGCTTCCTTGGCCAGCCGGATCGCGCGCAGGTTAGCGGTGCGCTTTCGGATGGCGAGGTCCGCAGCCGCAATATCGGCCATCGCCTTGAGGCCTTCGGCATCCTGCGCGAGCTTGCGGTTCCGCCTGATTTCCTTCAGTTCGGCGGCGGTTTTCGGTTCGTCATCCATGGGGCGCTCAGGGTTCTCTGGTGCGTGTGATATCACTCGGCCTAACCGTACCACGCATCGGCTGGCAGGGGGTAAATTTAGGCCGTTTTCCGAGCCAAACGCCGCGTATTTTCCCGGCAAAATCAATGGGTATGGTGAAGGAAGCGCCAGATTATCGTCCTGTCGGATCAGGGCAAGCCGGCCGGGGCCGGGCTCGGCGGTCAGAACGTCACACCGGCCTTCAAGAGAAAGGTGCGGCCCGGCAGCGGATAGGCGGCGAAGCGATCGGGCGTGAACGAACTCGCGACGGCATAATCATAATAGAGCGCGTTGAAGACGTCGTTGACGCCCAGCGACCAGAAAAACCGGTCGTATTTCCCGCTCAGCTTGAAGTCGACGGTGGCGTTGGCCGGAATGAGCGGCTGGGTATTGGCGTCGTCATTGTCCATGTAGCGGGTGCCCCAGTAACGCACGGTTGCGTCTGCGACCAGATAGTTCTGCCAGACGTTCCATGTGATCCCGGCATTGGCCGTCACCCGCGAAACCAGCGGGACGTCATTGCCGGCGAAGGGACCCTCGCGGAACACGGCGCGGGTATAGGCAAACCCGCCGCGCAGCAGCACGGTATCGCTGGCGCGCAGCGATACGCTGGTTTCGCTGCCATAGCGACGGGTCGGATCGAGATTGGTATCGACGAAATTCACCGGGTCGAAGTGAATCTCGTTCAGCAGGTCCATGTCGTAGACGCTCGATTGCAGCTCGAATCGTCCGGCCTTGATGCGGAAACCGCCCTCGACATCGTTCGAGGTCTGGGTTTTCAGGTCGAAGGTTTTTACCGGAGCCGCAAAGGCGCCCACCCCGACCCGTTCATCGATGTTCGGGGTGCGGAACGCGCTCGCGGCTCGGGCGAACACCGCGAAACTGTCGTTGAAGCGATGCTCGATGCCGATATGCAGGGCGTGATTGACCTCACCGGTGTCGAGCGGCGAGGCCTGGGTGTCGCAGGAAAATTCCGCGGCACAGCCGGGCGCGTTGTTCAACTGATCGGTCGCGGTGACGCGGGTGCGCTGAAGCCGGCCGCCATAGGAAAAGTCGGTGGTCGGCAGCAGCCCGATGGTCTGCTGCCAATAGGCGCCGAGCGTCTGCTGCGAAAGATCATAGACGTGAATCGGAATGCCGCCGGCGACGTTGCGGTGGTCCTGGACATAGCTGTAGTCGTAGTAGTCGACGCCGGTGAGAATGGTCGAGGGCAATCCGAAGATCGAGTTCTTGATGCTGAGCCGTGGGGTCAGCGACCAGGTCTGCAGCGTCGCATCGACAAAGGAAAAGAAGAACGGGTCGGTGCCATCCAGGAAGTCGGCCTGGGTCTTCTTGTTACGATATCCTCCGTCGACGATCAGCTCCGCCCCGTTCCACAACGTCCTGGTAAAGCCGGTGGCGAGGTTGGCATCCTGCTTGTTGCCGAAATCGAGTGGCGTGTCGGTGCCGGTCCGGTTGGTGACGAGTTCGTTGAGGCCGATCGATGGATCGACCGTTCTCGGACCCGGAAGTCCCAGATGCTGATGGTCGCCGGACAGATTGAGGTAGGCGGTGAGTTCGGGTGTGGTGTAGCGGAGATCGCCGTTGCCGCTCTGCTGGTCAAGGGCGTTGTTGGCACGATATCCGTCGGACCTGATCCCCACGCCGTAAAAGGACGTCGACCATGGTCCTGAATTCGTCGTCGCCGAAACCGAGCCCGTGCTTTGATTGAACGACCGGACGCCGGCTTCGGCCCGGATCGAAACCGGCGGCCCGCCAATGCCGGTCTTGGTCACGATATTGATGACGCCGCCGACGGCATTGTCACCGTAGAGCACGGCGCCGCTGTTGCCTCGGGTGATCTCGATCCGCTCGATCGAGTCGCGCGGGATGGTGGAAAGATCCACGCCCTGCAGATCGAGGTCGTTGAGCCTGCGGCCGTTCACGAGCACGAGGGTGTTCGAGCTGGCAAAGGCGCCAAATCCCCGCAGGTCCACCCTCGTTTCCGCGCCATTGACGCCGCCATACAGCGTGCTGAGCTGAACACCGGGGGTTTGTGCAATGATCTCCTGAATGGTCTGGGCCGGGGAGTGGGCGATATCTTCGGCGGTAATCACGGTCGAGGACGCGCCGACAATGCCGTTGAACTGGCGATTCGGTGACACGTTGTCCGCTGACGAAACGTTGGGACTGGTTACCGCAGACTGGCGCGGAGCCGGCAGTGATGGTCCCGAGCCCTCGTCGGTGACCGGTTTGGCCCGGGTTCGGGTCTGATCGACCGGCGAACTGATGTCGATCGGGGGCAATTGATCGGGCGGGGCCTGCTGCGCCTTCGCAAAGGGAACGCCGAATGTGAGGACGGGCACCAGAAGGCTGGAGGCGAGCAGAAAACGGCGGCGCCGCGGTGCGGCTGCAAGAGGGGAAAACATGGGCGAGACCTCGGTATGACGCTCAGTGGCACGTCACAGCGAACCAGTCCCACCATCGTGCTTTCGCACCCCGGTGAAGCTAATGTCTGTACTCCCCGACCGACATCTTCGCGTGTGACCACGGCTGACGGCAGGTCTCCTGGCTCGCGGGTCGATACCTTGCGTCGCCTTCCCAGGACCGAGATTCCCAGTGGCACAGGACGAAAGATTCACCGCTTACAGTTGCGGGGGCAGCCGCGGCATTGGGAAATCTCCCGCACCGCATTCCCTTTTGATCCCCAACCAAGGGGAACCGTCGGCAATTATGGTAGAAGTTTGGCCAGATCAGAGTCAATCCCGTCGTTGCCAGGTTGCAATCCTGGCTGGACGAGTGCGCCTTTTTTGCCGCATGACCCTGCGGGTGAAATCACATGCCGGCGTCACCGCCGGTTGAGGACCCCTGAATGAGCGCTCCCAGCGTCACGGTGACGGCTGACATTGCCGGGCGCCGGCGCGGCGTGACGGCCGCGCTGGTCGTGCTGGTGCTGCTGCTGGCGCTGGTTTCGCTCGGCACCGGTCCGGTGCGGCTGTCGCCGCTCACCGTGATCGACGCGCTGTTCGGGACCGGCAGCGACGTGCAGCAGGTGATCGTGCAGCAAATCCGGCTGCCGCGCACGATTCTGGGGTTTGCAATCGGCGCCATGCTCGGATTGTCCGGGGCTGCCTTGCAGGGGCTGCTGCGCAACCCGCTGGCCTCGCCCTCGCTATTCGGCGCGCCGCAATCGGCGGCGTTCGGCGCGGTGCTGATGATTGCATTCGGGCTCGCCGACGTGCGCTCCTACGCGCTCCCGGTGGCGGCGATCCTCGCCGCATTCGCTTCGGTGTTCGTATTGCTCGCGGTCGCCGGCCGCAACGCCGGGCTGCTGATCCTGATCCTGGCGGGGCTTGCGATATCGAGCTTGGCCGGGGCGGCGACCGCGCTGGTGATGAATCTATCCAGCAATCCCTATATCGTGCTGGAAATCGCATTCTGGCTGCTCGGCTCGCTGGAAGACCGCAGTTTCCGGGACGTCTCGCTGGCGCTGCCATTCATCGCGGCGGGAGCGCTCCTGCTGTGGAGCCAGCGCAACGCCTTTCGGGCGCTGAGCCTCG
>DASUIA010000194.1:0-6886 GCA_036273255.1 Bradyrhizobium sp. | reverse complement strand
TGGATCGGTCCGACCATGCGGCGGGCGAGGAAGACGCCGGCGAGCACCGCGAAGAGCGAAGCGGCGAGCAGCACGATCGCAAGCCGCTGCAGCGCCTGATACAGCGAAGCATAGGCTTCCTTCACCGGCAGTTCGACGAACATGGTCCAGTTCAGCGGCGGGATCGGCGCCGATGCCGTCAGGACTTCCTGACCCTGGATGTTCTTCGTCCCCTGCAGTTCCTCGGCCTCGGCGGCCGTGCCCCCGGCCCGCGCCGCCTGCACCTGCAACAGCTTCGACATGTCGGTGTTGCGCAGCACCAGGCTGATATCCGGGTGAGCGATCAGGCGGCCCTGGTCGCCGACCACATAGGCATGACCGCCCTCCCCGACCTTGATTTGCGACACCACGTCCCAGATCAGTTTGAGATTGACCTCCGCGATGCTGACGCCGGCATCCTTGCGGGTGCCGGCCAGCGACAGCGTCATGTAGGGTTCGGATTCGCGGCGGAAATAGACCGGCCCGTAGTAGACCTTGTGGGCGACCGCTTCGGTGAATTTCGGATCCTTGGAAAGGTCGATGCCGCTGTCCAGCACGTCCATGGCAAGCCGCGACACCCGCAGCCGCTCCTTGCCGGTGGAATCGACCTGTGCCAGTTCGGTGATCGCCGGGACCTGCCGCAGCAGCCTCAACGCATCGAAGCGGCGGTCCTGGATCGAGCCGGCCGACCAGGGCAATTGGGTAGTCCAGCCAAGCTGGCTTTCGATCTCCTTGATGAACTGGGTGATCTTGGCGGCAGCGGCGACCGCCTGTTCGTGCTGGATGCGGATCAGCGCCGCCTTGTGTTCGCGATAGTAGAAGAAGACCTCGAAAATCCCGTTTGACAGCAGCGCGACGCCGACCACCGCAACGAACAATGCAACGTATTTGGTGAACAGCCGGGTGCGGATTCCCGGCCCTGCCGCTTCCGGCACAGACGCTGCACCCGCCACGGATGGTCCCGGCAGCGCTCGCGGCGGCGTCGTGTCGGAATGGAGTGAAATGCTCATCCAGCCCAATTTAGCAAGAACAAGCCGCATTGTCTCATGCCGCAGTGCGGCAGGACGATCCCGTCAAGGCCGCCAAGGTGGCGGGTGGGGCTCGAAGGCTCAGGTCGGCTTGAGCGCCTGCGAACCCAGGTCGAAATCCGCAATGTCCTTGCTGCGCTGGGATTCGGCACCCGCCCTGTGATCGGTGGCGATGGCCACGTAGACCGCCGGCAGGACGAACAGCGTGAACAGCGTGCCGATCGACATCCCGGCGACGACGACCAGACCGATCGAGAACCGGCTTGCCGCGCCCGCCCCCGATGCCGTCAGCAGCGGAATGAGACCGGTCACCATCGCGGCGGTCGTCATCAGGATCGGCCGAAGCCGGACCCGCGCCGCCATCTCGATCGCGGAGCGGCGGTCGAGCCCCTCATGGAGCTGCAGCTCGTTGGCGAATTCGACCATCAGGATGCCGTGCTTGCTGATCAGGCCGACCAGCGTCAGCAGGCCGACCTGGGTATAGATGTTCATCGTGGCGGCGCCGAAGAACAGCGGAAGCAGCGCCCCGACGATCGCCATCGGAACGCTGATCATGATGACGAGGGGATCACGCAGGCTCTCGAATTGCGCCGCCAGCACCAGGAAGATGATGATCAGCGCAAAGCCGAAGGTCACCGCAAGCTGGTTGCCTTCCTGGACATATTGCCTGGAGTCCGCGAGATAGTCGTGATCGAAGCCGGCCGGCAGCTTCTTGGCCTGACCCTCGAGGAAATCCACCGCCTGACCGACGGTCACGCCGGGCATCGGCACCGCCTGGAAGGTCGCTGAATTCAACTGGTTATAATGCGTGAGCGCATTTGGATCGGTCGCCGTTTCGATCGTGACCAGCGTCGACAGCGGCACCTGCTGGCCGGTTGCGGTCGGCACGTAATATCCGTCGAGCGACTCCGGCGACAGCCGCCTGTCGCGCGGCACCTGCGGGATGACCTGATACGATCGTCCCTCGAGATTGAACCGGTTTACGTAGTTGCCGCCGAGCAGCGTGGCGAGCGTACTGCCGATGCTCTGCATGGTGATGCCGAGGTCGCTCGCCTTGGTGCGGTCGATCTTGACCCGCACCACCGGCTGGTTGAAGTCGAGATCGCTGTCGGAGACGATGAACAGCCCGCTCTTGCGCGCCGCGTCCTTCAGCTTCAACATCTGCTCATAGACCGACTGGAAGCCATTGGTCGAGCTGATCACCATCTGCACCGGCAAGCCGCCGGGACCTCCGGGCAATGGCGGCAGGTTGAAGGCGAATGCATTGACGCCTTCGATCTTGCTGAGTTGCGCCTGAACCAGTGGCTTCAGCGCGATCGACGAACGCTTGCGCTCGTCCCACGGCTTGAGCAGCATGCCGGCGATGCCGTTTTGCGGGCCGTTGATGCCGTTGATGACAAAGCGCAGGTCGGTTTCCGGGAAGCTGGCAAAGGCCTTGTCGAGCTTCTCGCCGTAATAGTCGGAATAGTCGATGTTGGCGTATTTCGGCGCCTTGGTGACCGCAAACACAATGCCCTGATCTTCCTCGGGCGCGAGTTCCTTCGAGGTATGCATATAGAGGAAGCCGACCAGCCCGAGGATCGTCAGCGCGAACAGCGCCGTGATCGGGCGATAGTCGAGCGAGCGGTCGAGCCGGCGGCCATACCAGCGCGTCACCGATCCGAACACCCTGTTGACGATCCTGGCAAACCGGCCTTCCTCGGCGCTTTTCAGGAATACCGAGCACATCATCGGCGACAGCGTCAGCGCGATGACGCCGGAGACGATCACCGCGCCGGCCAGCGTGAACGCGAACTCGCGAAACAGCGCGCCGGTGAGGCCGCCGAGAAAGCCGATCGGCGCGTACACCGCCGCCAGCGTGATGGTCATGGAGATGACCGGGCCGACGATCTCGCGGGCACCCTGCATGGCGGCCTGGACCGGCGGTTTGCCTTCCTCCAGATGGCGGTGGATGTTCTCCACCACCACGATGGCGTCGTCGACGACGAGCCCGATCGCCAGCACCATCGCCAGCAAGGTCAGAAGGTTGATGCTGAAGCCCATGGCCAGCATCAGGCTGCAGACGCCGATCAGCGACAGTGGAATGGTGACCACGGGAATGATCACCGAGCGGAACGAGGCGAGGAACAGGAAGATCACCACGATGACGATCAGGATCGCCTCGCCGAGAGTTTTCTCCACCTCGTTGATCGAGGACGTAATGAATTTGGTCGAATCGTAGGCCACCTTCATCTTCATCGAGGGTGGCAGATTGCGCTCCAGTTCCGGAAACAGCGCGCGGACCCCTTTGACCAATGTCAGCGGGTTGCCCTGCGGGGTCGCCTGCACACCGATGAAGATCGCGTGCTCGCCGTTGAAGGCGACGCTGGCGTCGGTACTCTGCGCCGCAAGTTCGACGGTGGCGATGTCCTCCATCCGCACGAACCCGCCGTCCTTGGCCTTGACGATCATGCGCTTGAACTGATCGAGATTGGTCAGGTCGGTATTGGTCGACACGTTGGAGACGATGAAATAGCCCTTGGTCTGGCCCGCGGCGGCCTGAAAGTTGTTGGCGGCGATCGCGGCGGAAACGTCGGCGGGCGAGACATTGCGGCCCGCCATGCGGACCGGATCAAGCCATAGCCGCATCGCAAAGGTCTGGCCGCCCAGAATATCGGCGGAAGCGACGCCGTCGACGGTCGAAAGCACCGGCTGCACCACGCGCGTCAGATAGTCGGAAATCGCCGATCCCGACAGCACCTCGCTGGAGAAGCCGAGATACATCACGGCCGTGGTCTGCCCGGTGGTCTTGGTCACGACGGGGTCGTTGGCTTCCTTCGGGATCAGGTACTTGACCGAATTCACCTTGGCGAGAACCTCGGTCAGCGCCTGGTTCGGATCGAAATTCAGCTTGATATAGACCTGGATGGTGCTGGTTCCGAGCACCGAGGACGACGTCATGTAGTCGACGCCTTCGGCAGACGCGACGGCCTGCTCGATCGGCGTCGTGATGAAGCCCTGGATCAGCTCGGCCGACGCCCCGGGATAAACCGTGGTAATGTTGACCACCGTATTCGATAGTTTCGGGTACTGCCGGATCGGCAGGCTGGTCGCGGCCTTGAACCCGATCAGAAGGATCAGCAGGCTCACGACCACGGACAGCACCGGTCGCTTGATGAAAATATCGGTCCAGATCATCGCGATATGCTCCGAACCCTCAGTAACGCGGCGGCTTTGCCGGAATCGGCGGCGGCCCGTCGGGGGAAATCGACACCGCGGCTCCCGATTGCAGCTTGAGTTGACCCACCGCGACCACACGATCACCGGGCTTGAGGCCACTGACGATTTCCGCTCTTCCGTCGAGCCGGTCGCCGGCCCGCACGAAGGTACGAACGGCGGTCAGGCTGGTTTTGCCGTCGTCGGCCTTCTTTTCGGTGAGCAGGAAAACCGAATCTCCGTACAGCGTGTAATCGACCGCCGTTTCCGGAACCGTGACCACCGCCGGCTTGTCGGGCAGCACCACGGTCGTCGTGACGAACATGCCGGGTTTCAGGATATGGTCGGGATTGGCGAGGGTGGCCTGGACATGGATGTTGCGGGTATCGGTGCTGATCTGCGGCTCGATCGTGGTGATCTTGCCGTCGAAGGTCCGGCCGGGATAGGCGTCGACCACGACGCGCACGGCCTGGCCGACCTTGAGCTGCCCGCTGTCCTTTTCGGTCACGGTGAAGTTGGCGTAGAGCGTCGACAGATCCGTCAGCGAGACGATCTGCGTGCCCGCGGTCAGGAACTGGCCGACTTCGACGTGACGAACGCCGAGCACGCCGTCGAACGGCGCCCGCACCAGCTTTTGCGAGATGATCGCCTCGGTCTTGGCGATGCCGGCATTCGCCTGATCGAACGTCGCCTGCGCCTGATCGACCGTCGCCTGCGGGCCGAACTGGCGCGCCGCGAGCTGCTTGGCGCGGTCGAGCGACAATTGCGCGACCACCGCCTGGGCCTTGAAGCTCGCGAGGTCACCCTGATCGGGACCGTCGAAAAGCTGCACCAGCGGCGCGCCCGCCTTCACCGACGCGCCGGCCGTGAACATGATGTCGGTGATGCGGCCGCTGACATCAGAGGTGACGTTGACCTGGTGCACGGCGGCGAGATCGCCGACTGCCGTCAGCAGGTTGGGAATCACCTCCGATTTGGCCTCGGCAATGCTCACCGGGGTCGGCGGCGGTTTGTTGTTGGCGAAGAATTGCGCGATCATGTGGCTGCGGAACGCGTTGAAGCCGACGAGACCGCCGACCAGCAGCGCGAGCAGCAGCCCGACAATGATGAACCACCGCACCACTCGGGCCGGACGGGTGGGTGGCTTGTTGGCAATCGCCTTGCCCGAGATGTGGGCGTCGGTCACAATATTCATGTCATGCACCTTCTGCGGCCACCGATTGACCCGAAGCCGGCGACGTCGCGCGGTCGAGATGGGAAGCGATTGCGGCGTCGCCAAGTCCGATGCCGCGGAGGATGAATTCACAGAGCTGCCGTTCCAGGTCGGCGGCAACGCCGTAAGTCAGGCAGGGAACGGCAGGCAGTCTCGCCAGCGCCGCCATCAACAAGGTGTGATGCGCGAACCAGAACAGATTGAGCGGTTCGCACCCGACGTGCGATGCATCGCCGGCCGCTACCGCGCGGTCGAGCGAGGCAGTGAACACCGGGCCGATCAGGTTTCCGACCTTGGCGTAGAGCAGCCGCGCGAATTCGCCGTCGTCGAGATGGCTCGTGGTCATGAGCCGGAGACGCTGCGCTTCCTGCTCGTCCGGACCCTCCGATATCTGCAGGAAGTGGCGGACCATGCCCGTGACGAGTTTGACCAGGGTCGCGGTCGACGGCTCCTGCCCAAGCAGATGCGCGAGATCAGGATCGGCTTCACATTCTTCCGCGAGGATTTCAGCATAAAGCGCTGCTTTCGAAGGAAAATGCTTGAACAACAGTCCTTCCGAAATGGCCGCCGCGGCCGCAACGCTTTTGGTCGTGGTCCCGGCGAAGCCGTGGCGGGCAAAACAGCGCTTCGCAGCGCTCAAGATGAGCTGCCGCCGGAGGTCACTGGTCATGCGCAGGGTAGACATGGTTGCGTGAGTAATCACTCACCATACCGAATGTCAAGGTTTTATTGCAGCGCACCACGGCCGATATGAGGCTAGATCGGCCTGAATCCCAACGCGCCACGGATCCGGTTCACAATGAAGGTACCGTCGCGATTGGACAGCGCCCGCTCGAGATTGGCGGCGTCGATCTTGACGCTGGCAAAGCGCGGCCCGGCCGAGAGGTCCTGCAGCAAAGGGCTGAAGCTCTCGATTTCGGCCATGGTAGTCATGGCGCGCGCCTCGGCGATCCCGCAGGCACGGGCGACGCCGACCAGGTCGGCCGCGGCCGCCGTGTGGCTCGCCTGACCGCCGGTCTCGCCGTAGCACTCATTGTCGAGCACGATGATGGTCAGGTTGCCCGGCTTCTGCAGGCCGACGGTGGCGAGGCTTCCAATCCCCATCAGCATCTCGCCATCCCCCGTGATCACGACCACGGGCAGCTTCGGCTGCGCCAGCGCGAGGCCGAGCCCGATCATGACGGCGCCGCCCATCGCACCCCACAAATAGAGATTGCGGTCGTGATCGCCGACGGCAGCGATATCGTAGGTCGAGGCGCCCAATCCGCCGACCACGATGGCGTCCTTGCGTTCCGCCAGCAGGCTTGCGACCACGCGGCGCCGATCGAGAAGATTTGCCTTGCTCATTTGGTGAAGACCTTGGCGCCGATCAGACGCTGTGACAACAGAACGGCGGTCGGTGTGCAGGCATCATACGCCTGCCCTGCCGCCG
>DASUIA010000193.1:0-2643 GCA_036273255.1 Bradyrhizobium sp. | reverse complement strand
GACGCATTATCCTGATGGCGTCGCGCGCGCTGGCAAAAATCGGCCGCAACCCCGACGACTACGCCAAAGTCTATAACCGCGTGCTGTCGCAGGTAGCGGAGCCCGTCATCATCCACTGGCTCGGTGACATGTTCGATCCGGCGCTGGCGAATTACTGGGGCGCCTCAGATCTCGACCAGGCGATGGACGTTGCGGTCGGGATCATCAACGCCAACGCCGCCAAGGTGGACGGCGTCAAGGTCTCGCTGCTCGACATGCAGCGCGAAATCGACATGCGCCGCCGTCTCGACGGGAATGTGAAGATGTATACCGGCGACGATTTCAACTATGCCGAGCTGATCGCCGGCGATAGCCGGGGATTTTCCCACGCCTTGCTCGGGATTTTCGATGCCATCGCGCCGGCGGCATCCTTTGCCTTGTCGCGGTTGGCCGCGGGCGACGACAAGGGGTTCCGGGACGTGCTGGAACCGACGGTGCCATTGTCGCGTCACATCTTCAGGGCGCCGACGCGTTTCTACAAGACCGGCGTGGTCTTCATGGCCTATCTCAACGGCCATCAGGACCATTTCACCATGGTCGGCGGCCAGGAGAGCGCGCGTTCGACGTTGCATCTGGCCGAACTGTTTCGGCTGGCGGATCAGGCCGGCCTGCTTGCCGATCCGGAACTGGCGACGCGGCGAATGCGGGCCGTGCTGGCGCTGCGCGGCATCGAAAGCTGAACGGAACTTCCAGCGCGAATGAGGTCTCAGACCCTCATGGTGTGAGGAGTGCGTCTTCGCGCGTCTCGAACCATGATGCCGCCAGATGCGCGGTCATGATTCGAAGAATGATCTAGACCGCGCAAGGCACGCTCAGAAACCCTCGAAAGCGCACGCGGCCGCCGCGCACCGGCGTGCCGTTCAGCCGGTAGTCCGGAAACCGCGCCAGGAACCGCGAGATCGCGATCGCGCCTTCGAGGCGCGCCAGCGCCATCCCGGCGCATTGATGCGCTCCGGTGGCGAAGGCCAGATGGCGGTTCGGCGTGCGGCCGATGTCGAGCCGCTCGGGATCGGCGAATTGCCGGGGGTCGCGATTGGCGGCACCGATGCACAGCGTCAGCGGCGTCCCCGCTGCCATCGCGATGCCGCCGAGATCGATGCGCTCGGTGGTCATGCGATTGCCGAGCTGGTTCGAGCTTTCAAACCGGAGGACTTCCTCGACCGCAGTCTTGGCGAGGTCGGGATTCCCGATCAGCCGGCGCTTCTCGGCAGGATGATGCGACAGCGCCACCAGCCCGTTACCGATCAGATTGGTCGTCGTCTCATGTCCGGCGTTGAGCAGGAATATGCAGTTGTGCAGCAGTTCCTTCGCCGTCAGCCGCTCGCCACTGTCTTCGCCCGCGATCAGACGGGTCAGGACGTCGCGATCGGGGTTGCCCGGCCTGGCGCGGCGGCGCTCGACCAGGATTTCCAGATAGGCGAGAAAATCCTTCACCGCGCGGTTGCCGCGCGCAAAAGCCTCGGCGCCGATCACCGGCTCGAGCGCGCCCAGGATCGCCAGCGACCAGTCGCGCAGCGGCTCACGCTCCGGCATCGGCACGTCGAGCAGATTGCCGATCACCTGAACCGGGATCGCGGAGGCGAAATCGCCGATCAGTTCGACGTCGCCTTTGGCGGCGAGGCTATCGAGCAGCCGGTCGACCAGCGCGACCAGATCGGGCTCCATCTCGGCGATGGCGCGCGGCGACAGCGCGCCCATGATCAGCCGCCGCACCCGCGTATGCGCCGGGGGATCGTTGAAGACGAGGCTGGTGGTGTGGTGTTCATAGAGCAGGGAATCGCCGTATTTCGGCGCGAACTCCCGCTTCTTGTCGGAGCTGAACAGCTTCGTGTTCTTGTAGATGCCGACCAGATCGTCGTAGCGCGTCAGAAAATACGAGCCGTTCGGCAGCAGCTTGACCGGTTCATGTTCCTGCAGTGCACGATAGGTCGGGTAGGGGTCGGCATAGAATTCCGGTACCAGTTTCTCGAGGTCGAAACTGGCCACCAGCTCTCGCGCAGTCGCATTCATGCTGCCATACTCATGGGGTGAGGCGGTTATGCCGTTTTCGCTCTTTCGCAAACCATGGCTCGCTCTACAGTCCCGACCGAAATCCATCCCGTCAACCGCCCGGACATGAAAATGCACGCCCGTGCTGATGTAACTGCTGAAAATACCGCCGCCTGGCCGGAGGAAATCTTTGCGATCCTGCAGCGCTTCGATGTCCGGCAGGTGCCGTATGTGCCGGATGCCGGGCATTCGCAACTGATCGAGCGCGTGCTGGGGGCGTCCTCGATGCGGGGGATTGCGCTCACCACCGAGGAAGAGGGCGTGGCGCTGCTGGCCGGCGCCTGGGCCGGCGGCCAGCGCGGCGTCCTGCTGATGCAGTCGAGCGGAGTCGGCAATTGCGTGAACATGCTGTCGCTGACCCAGATTTTCCGCCTTCCGTTCCTGACGCTGGTGACGATGCGGGGCGAATGGGGCGAATTCAACCCGTGGCAGGTGCCGATGGGTTCGAGCACGGCGGCGGTATTCGAATTGTCGGGAATCAAGGTGTTGCGGGCGTCCCACCCGGAAGAGGTGCGCGAAGTGGTCGAGGCGGCGGCAGGGCAGGCGTATGATGCC
>DASUIA010000192.1:0-73476 GCA_036273255.1 Bradyrhizobium sp. | reverse complement strand
CTGCCGCCATACAGGAATTCGAAGTCGACGTCCGACATCCGCACGATATTCGCGGCGGCGACAAACGCCTGCATGCGCGTGACATAACGGGTCTTGAGGGTGACAAGGCTCGGCCTGCAGTTCGGATCGAACGAGACCGTGGCCGATCCGCGCGCTTCCTCGATCATCGCCAGCGTTTCAGCCGCTGTCTTTTCATGGATCAGGGTGGTCGATCCGACATGGACCGCGTCTATTTCGTCGAATGCAAGGGAACCACGGCGATAGGTCCAGTTGCGCGATGCCGTGCCCTCGTCATAGAAGGCGTATTGCGGCTCGCCGTCGACGGTGCGCACGAAGGCGAGCGTGGTCTGGTCGGCGCTGCGGGTCGTATATCGAAGCTCGACCTGCGAGGCGATGGCGTGATCGGCAATCATGCGGCCGAACAGATCGGTTGAAATGCCGCCGACGAACCCCGCCGGGGCGCCGAGCCGCGCGATGCCGACGGCGATATTGAGACAGGAACCGCCAGCGACCGGCACGATGGCGTCGCGGCCGTCGGCGGACTTCACCGGCAGGAAATCGATCAAGGCATCTCCGCAGCTCAGCAGCATGGTCTCGATCTTCCGTCAGGATCGGCGATCTGGCTCGCCCTTCAGCATCGCATCGCGACTTTCCCGGTCCAGCCTGCGCATCAACCCGTGCACCTTGCGTTTCGAGCGGTGAAACTCGGCCAGCTCCGGCGCGGTCGGCTGGCTCTGCCAGCCGATCGCCGACATCGCGGCCATGGCGTCGGCGATCGACCGATGGCTGCGGCCCGCGACCGCGCCCAGCATCGCCGCGCCAAGCAGCACCGGTTCCTGGGTTTCGGGAAGCGCGACGGTCAAACCGGTGGTGTCCGCCATGATCTGCCGGACCAGCGAACTCCGGCCTGCGCCACCGCCGATCACCATGAGGTCGCTGTCGACCCCGTGCGACCGA
This sequence comes from Bradyrhizobium sp., assembly GCA_036273255.1. Lineage (GTDB taxonomy): Bacteria > Pseudomonadota > Alphaproteobacteria > Rhizobiales > Xanthobacteraceae > Bradyrhizobium. The sequence goes on along the minus strand of DASUIA010000192.1, from coordinate 72,519 downwards.
AACGCATCCACCACATCGGCAAGACCGTAAGCGAGGCCACACAGTCCCGCCACGAACAGCCGCTCCATCGAGCCGATATCGGCATCGAGATCCAGACCGGCGACGATCGCACGCGAGCCAGGATCGGCGAAAGGTGAGCGGTTGCCGAGAAATTCGGGGAGAACGTGGACGTCGCGGGCACAAAGAGCGGCACTTCCTGCGCCTGCCGAACGCGCCACGATGCGCCGCTCGAGGAATTCCAGAATTTCGACGCCGGCGGCTCGCGCCGCCGCGAGCACCTCGGGATAGGCAGGATGCGACCTCACCAGATGATCGATGGCCGCCCCGGCCGCCGATTGACCGCCTTCGTTGAGCCAGAAGCCGGGCACCATGCCCGAATAATACGGACCCCACACGCCCGGAACGAAGCGAGGCTCCGGTGTCGTCGCCATGATGCAGGCTGACGTCCCCATGATGTAGGCGAGGCGGCCGCACACATCGACCGGTTGACCCGCTTCGACCCGGCCTCCGATCATGCCCACACCGCCGGCATGGGCATCAATCAGCGACGCGCCGACCGGCGTGCCTTCCAAAAGACCGAAATCCAGCGCGGCCGGTGCGGTCAAACCCAAGCCCAGGGCGGTGCCCGGCGCGACGACGTCCTTGCCGATCTTCGCATAACCCTCGCCAACGAGGTCGCCGAGACCGACGCGCTCGAAATAGCTCTGGCTCCAGCGCCCCTCGTGCGCCAGGAAATTCCACTTGCAGGTCAATGTGCAGGTCGAGCGGGTGGCCGACCCGGTGGCGCGGAATGAAAGATAGTCTGCAAGATCGAGGAAATGCCCGGCCGAATTCCAGGTCAACGGCAAATGGCGCTTCAGCCACAGCAGCTTGGGAATTTCCATTTCAGGCGAAATCGATCCGCCAACATAGCGAAGGACGTCGTCATGGGTTTCGTTGACCGCGCGGGCCTCGGCGACGGCGCGATGGTCCATCCAGACGATGACATTGCGCCGTTCGTCGCCCGAACCGCTGACCGTCAGCGGATGGGCGGCGGCGTCGAGCACCACGAGCGAACATGTCGCATCGAACCCCATGCCCTTCACCGCAGAGGGCGGCAGGGCTGCCTCCGCCATCGCGGCGCGAACCGCCGCAATGCATGCTGCCCAGATCTCGGATGATGATTGTTCGACTACATTGCCGGCTTCGTGCCAGACCGTGATCGGGCAGCGGGCGGTGGCGAGCAGCATTCCTGTTTCGTCGAACACACCGGCGCGCGCGCTCGACGTACCGACGTCGACCCCGATGAAGGCCTGCCTCATTCCAGTCCCGTTCGAACTCCGCGGCCTACCAGCACGTATAGCCTCCATCGACGAGGACGATGCTGCCCGTCATCAGGCTGGCAGCGTCGGATGCCAGAAACAAGACGACGGAGGCAATTTCGTCGACCTCGCCCATCCGGGCCATCGGGGTGCCGCCGATCCAGGCATCATACATCTGCGGGCTGTTCTTGACGAATGCGTTGAGGGGGGTGGCCACATAGGTCGGAGCCACGGCATTGACGCGCACGCCGCGGGCGCCCCACTCGGCCGCGAGCGACTTGGTGAGATGGTGCACCGCAGCCTTTGAGGCATTGTAGTAACATTGCTCCTGCGGCTTGTTGACGATGAACCCGGACATCGACCCGATGTTGACGATGGCGCCGGATCCGGCGGCCAGCATGTGCTTGCCAAAGGCGCGGCAACACCAGAAGGTGCCGTTGAGGTTGACGTCGACCACGTTCAGCCAGTGCTCGTCGGTGACCTGTTCGGCCGGCGTCTCGCTGCGGGCAATGCCGGCGTTGTTGACGAGGATGTCGATCTTGCCGTGCCGAGACACCAGTTCGTCCGCGGTCTCGGAGACGCGCCTGGAATCGGTCACGTCCAGGATCGCAACCTCGGCCTGAAGCCCCTTCGCCTGGAGGCTGGCGCAGCCGGCCTCAGCCGCCTTGGCATCGCGGTCGGCGATGATGATCCTGGCGCCGGCTTCCCCGAGCGCCTCCGAACAGGCGAGCCCGATGCCTTGCCCGCCGCCGGTGACGAGCGCGACGCGGCCGCCCAGTTTGAATTTTTCCAGATACATCCCTGCTGTTCTTTCCTCGAGGTCGATCGCCGCCGGCATGCGACACGGCAATCGGCGTGGTGGGCGGTCCGTTGCCGCTAGGCGCGCATTGCCATTCCCTCTTTGTCGAAGCGGTGCAAGCGGGCCGGGTCCGGCGACAGCGACACCCGATCGCCCGCCTTCAGGTCGAGTTCACCGACATATCGGCAGGTGAGCATTCCGATTTTCCCGGCATCGACATAGAGGAAGGTGTCGCTGCCGAGATGTTCGGCCACCGATACGGTCCCCGGCCAGCCTTCCGCCTCCTGGCCGATCTTCAGATGTTCGGGCCTGATCCCGATGGTGACGGCGCCGTGCCGGGCGGCCGCCTCGCCGGACACGAAGTTCATCCTCGGCGATCCGATGAAGCCGGCGACGAAAAGGTTTGCCGGCCGCTCGTACAATTCGAGCGGCGAGCCGTATTGTTCGATACCGCCAGCATTTAGCACGACGATCTTGTCAGCCATGGTCATGGCCTCGACCTGGTCATGGGTGACGTAGACGGCGGTGGTCGCAAGCTGTTTCTGCAGCTTGGTGACCTCCATGCGCATCTGGACCCGAAGCGCGGCGTCGAGATTCGACAACGGCTCATCGAACAGGAACGCCTTCGGCTCGCGCACGATGGCTCGTCCGATCGCAACCCGCTGGCGCTGGCCGCCGGAAAGCTCGCGCGGCTTCCGGTCGAGATAGGGCGTCAGGTTCAGCGTGGCCGCGGCGGCTTCCACCTTGCGATCGATCTCGGCGCGCGGCAGTCCCGCCATCTTCAGCCCGAACGCGATGTTGCCGCGAACGCTCATATGCGGATAGAGCGCATAGGACTGAAACACCATCGACAGGCCGCGCTTCGCCGGCGGAACGTCGACGACGTTGCGGCCGTCGATCAGGATCTGGCCGCCGGTGACATCCTCAAGTCCGGCGATCAATCGCAGCAACGTGGTCTTGCCGCACCCCGAAGGGCCGACGAAAACCACAAAGGAGCCGTTCTCGATGTCGAGATTGGCATCCTTGATGATGTTGACCGGCCCGAACGATTTGCGGACCCCCTGCAGCGTGATCTGGCCCATGATATCTAGCCCTTTCGCTGATCTACTTGACGGCGCCGAACGTCAGTCCGCGGACCAGTTGCCGCTGGCTGAACCATCCGAGTACGATGATGGGAGCAATGGCAAGCGTCGACGCGGCCGACAGCTTTGCCCAGAACAGGCCCTCGGGGCTCGAATAGGACGCGATGAAAACCGTAAGCGGCGCGGCATCGATGGTCGAAAGGTTCAGGGTCCAAAACGCTTCGTTCCAGGCCAGGATGAAATTGAGCAGCATCGTGGAGGCCAAACCCGGCACGGCCATTGGCGTCAGCACATAGACGAGTTCGCGTCCGATGGTCGCACCATCCATCCGTGCCGCTTCGAGAATGTCCTTTGGAATTTCCTTGAAGTAGGTGAACAGCATCCAGATCACGATCGGCAGATTGCCGAGACACAGGATCACGATGAGGCCCGCGCGCGTATCGAGTATGCCGAGATCCCGATAAATCAGATAGATCGGAACCAGCACGCCGACGGGTGGCATCATCTTGGTCGAGAGCATCCACAGCAGAACATCCTTGGTGCGCCTGGTCGGCGCGAACGCCATCGACCAGGCGGCCGGAACGGCAATCAACATGGCAACCAGCGTCGATCCGCCGGCAATGATGAAGGAATTGAGCGCATGATGGAAATAGTCGCTGCGGCTCTGCACGGTCGCATAGTTCTCCGTGGTCCAATGGAAAAATAGAAACGTGGGTGGCATGGCGAACGCCTCAAGCTCGGTCTTGAAGCTGGTCAGGAACATCCACAGGATCGGCAGGAAAATCAGAAATCCGAAGAACCACGCGGCGCCCGTGGACACCCAGATCCGTCTCGAAGTTACCTTGCGTGCCATCGCCTATGCCTCCAGATTCCGGCCGATGATCCGCACCAGGAAGAAGGCCACGATATTGGCGATCACGACCGCGACCAGTCCGCCGGCGGAAGCGTTGCCGACGTCGAACTGGATCAGCGCCTGCGAGTAGATCAGGAACGCGATATTGGTGGTCTGCACGCCCGGGCCACCGCCGGTGGTGACGAAGATCTCGGCAAACACCGTCAGCAGGAATATCGTCTCGATCAGGATGACCACGGTGATCGGCCGCGCCAAATGCGGCAGCGTGAGATAGGCGAATTTCGAAAACGCACCGGCGCCGTCCATCTCGGCGGCTTCCTTCTGCTCCTCGTCCTGGGATTGCAGCGCGGTGAGCAGGATCAGGGTCGCAAACGGCAGCCATTGCCAGGCGACGATCAGGATGATGGCGAGCAAGGGCGCATCGGTGAACCAATCGATCGGCGTTGCGCCGAACTGCATCGAGATCCACGCAAACAGTCCGGAGACCGGATGCATCAGCAGGTTTTTCCAGACCAGCGCGCTGACGGTCGGCATCACGAAAAACGGCGCTATCACCATCAATCGCACGATACTGCGCCCGATCACCGGCTGGTCGAGCAGCAGCGCGAGCGGGGTGCCGAGCAGGATCGTGATGGCGAGCACCGAGCCGACCAGCACCAGGGTGTTCTGCAGCGACGCCAGAAAGGCGGGGTCGGTCAGAAAATACCGATAGTTATCGAGCCCGACAAAGCGCTTCGTATCGGGATCGAGCAGGCTGTAATGAAGCGTGGAAAAATAGATCGTCATCGCCAGCGGGACGATCATCCAGACGAACAGCAATACAACGGCCGGGCTGAGCAGGGCTCGTCCCAGAACCTGGGTCTGCTGCGTTGCCATCACCGCCTCCTGTTAGAGCCCGACGCGTTGCTTCACGCCAACCGCTACCCACTTCGCTCGAAGACGCCATAGTTTGGCGAACTCGATGAGGGTGGCCATCCGGTCGGTGACGAGCGGATGGCCATTAGTCGACGGCCAGGGAGGAGGGCCGCCGCGATCGTGCGCCTACTTGATGTAGCCGGCACGTTTCATTTCGCGCTCGGTGGACGATTGCGCGGCGGCCAGCGCCGCATCGACGGTCGATGAACCGGATAGGGCAGCGGCAAATTCCTGGCCAACGGTCGTACCGATGCCCTGGAATTCCGGAATCGCCGCATATTGCACCCCAACGTAAGGAACCGGCTTGACGGTCGGATGGTTCGGATCGGCCGCATCGATCGATGCCAGTGTCAGCTTCGCGAACGGAGCGACCTTCAGATACTCGGGATTCTGATACAGCGAGGTTCGCGTTCCCGGCGGCACATTGGCCCATCCATCCTTCGAGGCAACCAGCTTGGTGTAGTCCTTGCCGGTCGCCCATGCGATGAATTTCTCCGCCGCGGCGACCTTCTTCGAGCCGGCGGGAATCGCGAGATTCCACGCCCACAGCCAGTTGGCGTTCTTTCCAAGCCCGGTATTTGGTGCCAGCGCGAAGCCGACCTTGTCGGCGACCTTCGAATCCTTCGGATTGGTGATGAAGGAGGCCGCGACCGTGGCATCGATCCACATCGCACATTTGCCGGCATTGAACAGCGCCAGGTTTTCATTGAATCCGTTCGAGCTTGCGCCGGGAGGGCCCGCAACCTTCATCAGGTCGACATAGGTGGTCAGGGTTTTCTTCCACTCCGGCGTGTTGAACTGCGGCTGCCACTTTTCGTCGAACCAGCGCGCGCCGAAGGAGTTCGACATGGCTGTGAGGAACGCCATGTTCTCGCCCCAGCCGGCCTTGCCCCTGAGGCAGATGCCGTACACGCCGGCGGACTTGTCGGTGAGTTTCTTCGCCGCGTCGACCACGAAATCCCAGGTCGGCTTTTCGGGCATGGTCAGCCCGGCTTTCTGGAACAGGTCGGTGCGGTACATCGTCATCGAGCTCTCGCCATAGAAGGGCGCGGCATAGAGCTTGCCCGAGACCGAGACGGCGTCGCGGATCTTCGGCAGCAGATCGGCGACATCGTAGTCGGCCCCGAGATTGTCGAGCGGAATGAGCCAGTTCTTCTTGGCCCAGATCGGAACCTCATAGGTGCCGATCGTGAGCACGTCGAACTGACCGCCCTTGGTCGCGATGTCGGTGGTAACGCGCTGCCGCAGCACATTCTCTTCGAGGGTCACCCATTTCACCGCCACGTCCGGGTTCTTGGCGGTGAAATCGCTGGTCAACCCCTGCATGCGGATCATGTCGGGGTTGTTGACGGTCGCGATCGTCAGGGTCGTCTGTGCAATCGAGGGGGCTGAGCCCAACAGGGTAACCGCGCCCAGCAGGGCGCCGCCGAGGACGTGTTTCACGGTAACCTCCCTTAGTATGCGTTTGAGCATATGCCCACGCACTGAAGTTATGTTCAGGCCAGTCCGAGGACTTGTCAAGAGCAGAATGGAAATCGCGCACCGATAGGTTGAGCCACGGCAAAGGCCCGAGGTACGAAGCCGGAAATGCGCGCGGCTGATGTCAGATGGTTCGAGGGGCGATGGGTTCCAGCGACCGTCCGCACGGCCGGGTTCGCCGTCATCCGAGGACGGCGCCTGCAGTTGCTTCGTCAGTGATCAAGCCGTTGATCAGGCGTCCCTTGAGCGCCGCCCTGATCGCCGCGACCTTGGCACGACCGACCGCCGCGCCGATGGTCAGGGCCTCGGCAGGGACCTGCAGTGGAATACTGGTCAGACGATCGTTGATTCCGCCAGCGATAACGCGGCCTTCTGCATCGAAGGCCCAGCCAACCACCTCGCCGACCGCGCCCAATCGCATCATTTCGAACAGTTCCTCGCGTGAGACGAAGCCATCGACATGGACCTGTGCACTCTGGTCCATCTGACCAATTCCGACCAGCCGGAGGTCCGCCTTGGCGGCGACTGCCCTCACCTTGGCGATCGGATCGATCCGCAGCATCTGGTCGCGTTCGTTCTTCGACGACATCAGAAACGGCAGCGGCATGGGATAATGGCGCGCCCGGGTCCGATCGGCCAGGCGCCCGACGGTGTCAAAGAAACTCGCCGAGCCGTCGGTCGAGATATTGCCGACCAGCGACACGATCTGATGATTGGGGCAATCGATCGGCGACACCCGCTCGACCGCCGCGCGCACCGCCCTGCCCGTCCCCAACGCCACGATCGTCGGCTTGTCGCCGCGCAATGTCGATTCCAGGATATTGGCGGCCCGTTCCGCAATTCCGGCCGCCGTCAGCGGCTGCGCCGGATCGGTCGGCACGACCTCGCAATAAGCCAGATGGAACAAGTCCTTGAGCCGGGAAGCTAACTCCATGCAGGCGGCGATCGGGTGTTCGAGGCGGAACGTAATCAGCTGCTCGGCAAGACAAAGCGAGACCAATCGTTGCGCCGAGGCCCGGGAGACCTGGAGCAGTTTTGCGATCTCGTCCTGGGTATGACCGGCGATGAAATACAGCCAGCCGGCGCGCGCGGCTTCATCGAGGCGCGATTTCTCGCTTTCAGGCGCGGCCATCCCACCCACCCGCTGCTTCGGCCCGAACTCGGCCATTCGCTCAAAAACCCGGTCGGCCCCCGCATTGTACAGGACAGTCCGGTCCCCAAGGGATCGACGACGGCTACCTCCGGCAAATCGGCGGACGGTCATCCGGCAGTCTTGCCGGCCGTGACCACCCGGACGCCCTCACGGTCAATAGTGATGAGGTCGGGCCTTCATCATCGCGTACTTTCCGCAGCCAGAACAAGATCATATACTCATCAATTGAGCAATAGCCCAGAAATTTGGCCAATGAGGGTCTCCCGGCCCACCGCCTGGCCACCAACTGATTTGCTTTGGCGGTCACGCAAGCGGAACCGCCTCACCGGTAGCAGCCAAACCGCGGCCGCGGCGGTGACGGGACAGTTGCGGTGATCGTTTGTTTGAGGACGCTGGGTGCTGGGCGTGCGGTCTCGGGCCCTTTGGCGTTCATCGCCCGTGCGTGGAAGGCCGCCGTCCGGCCGGTCGTTGCTCTGGTTCACGTTCGATGGCTCGCAGCATGCCCATGCGCGCGAACAGGATCGGCCCACGGTCTTCCGCCGCTTCGATCAGCATGTGGATGGCCAGCCGCCACTCCAGCCGATCACGCTCCGCGACTGGCAGTTTCCTGACGTAACTGGCGGCGTCCCGTAGCGTTCGTGCCGGCGCGACGCCGGGGAGAGGAAGGGGTTGATCGAACGGGCGATCCCAGGACACGAAGCCACTCCGCAACGGAACCAGGATTCAAGTAAAAATAGGACAATTTGTTCCAGTGATTGCCGCCGGCAGGGCGCGCCGGAAAGCCGCCGGCCATTGCGCGCCCCATGGCCATTGCGTCGCCATCGCGAGCCGGCCGGGCCGTTGGGGTCGCGTGAACTTTCGAAGTCTGGACGAATAACGCTGACAACAATATGAGAGATCGGCAGGTCGATCCGACGGTTCCAGTGCAACGTGAGTCGTCAAGCCGCTCGCGGACGCGGACCAGCGGTCAATCGCGGGTTGGCGGCGCCGGACTTCCCCGCATCATCGGGGCCGGTCGCGTTGCATTGCCTGAAATAATCGGAGATTTCGGCTTCGGCGAGATGCTCCCAGCGTTCGGCTTCGCCGAGATGCTTCCAGCTTTGTTGCGGGTTGAGCACCGCGCATTGGCGGTGCAGCGATCCCATCGCGCGGTAGCGAGAAACGTTCTTCATGGCCACCTCCAGGCTCGGTGCGCAACCTTATTCGCGCTGTTATGTCAGAGTCATTACGATTATGCGTCAGAACCATTTTTAAGAATGTCTGCTGACCGACTCTGGAACCGGCTTTGCGCTGCGGGTTCGACACTTGGGGCGTACCGGTTAAATTTTTCGGAATGTCGAGCGGCAACGACAAAATCTTTCTCGGCTCGCGGCCCATGGTTCTCGCCAGCGGCGAAGTTCAATTTTACCAAACCTTTAACTAATCCTCCTATGATTACCTGTTGGTCTAGAACAGTCCTCATGACGCTCAGGATGAGCGATGCCAGACGTGGAATTTTCAGTCGTCGACGAATTTGAAACGACAATCAATAACGGGACGGCAGAAAAGCGCCTGGAAACCATCAAGCGCGTGACCGACCTGTTCCTGGCGTCCGCCGAAAGCTTCAACAGCAAGCAGATCGAATTGTTCGGAGATGTGCTGGAACGGCTCATCAAGACGATCGAGCTTCGGGCGATCGCAGACGTAAGCATCCGTATTGCGCTGGCTGAAATGAGCAGCCAACTGGCTCCGGTCCCGCAAGCACCGCCGTCTGTCGTTCGCCGACTTGCCGGCAATGACGAGATCACGGTCGCTCGTCCGGTCCTGACGGAATCCGCCTGTCTCAGCACCGAAGACCTGGTCGAGATCGCGAGGACAAAGGGCGAGCAGCACCTGCTGGCCATGTCCGGCCGCTGGTGGCTGAAGGAAGTCGTGACCGACGTCATACTGGCCCGAAGGTACCCGAGCGTCAGTCGCCGCATCGTCAGCAATCCAGGCGCGCGAGTTTCCGCGGCCGGATTCGCCATTGTCGTCGCGCACGCCGAGGCCGATCCCGAACTTGCCGTCGAAACCGGGATCCGGGTCGATCTGCCCCTGGAACTCCGCCACCAATTGCTGCGCAGCGCCACCGAAGAGGTCCGCGCGCGGCTATTGTCCCGCGCGCCTCCGCATGTGTTCGAGGAAATCCGCAGCGCGATCGCTGCCGTCTCGGCCGGAGTAAACCGCGAGATGTCCAAGGTCCGCGAATTTACCGCGGCCCAGCGCCTGGTGGCACGACTAAGGGACCAAGGCGAACTCGAGGAAGCAACCCTGCTCGAATTCGCCAGACAGCGGAAATATGAGGAGACCGTCGCTGCACTGGCGGCATTGTCGCACTCGACCATCGAGGTGGTCCGTCCGCTGATGCAGAGCCTTCGCGACGACGGCGTCCTCGTTCCCTGCAGAGCCGCCGGCCTGAGCTGGGAGACGGTCCACGCTGTTCTGGAGAGCCGGTTGGCGACCGGGTCGATGGGGCCGCACGAACTGGCCAACGCCAGAAGCCAGTTTGGCAAGATGACGGCCGAGAACGCCCGCCGTCTGCTGACCTTCTGGCAGGTGAGATCGTCGCCCTCATCGTCAAGTCTGAATTGAGCCGGCGGGCAGCCGGTCTGCGTCGCGTTTTAACTCCTTGTTAATATTACGATGCAAATGGCGGGCAAATTCCATACGAGCGTGGCGGTCCCGGTCGTTTAAATGCAGGTTTATTACTCGAGAACCCGTATGTGATCTATCGGCACAACATCGAGCGGGTCGGATGACCGAACCAAAGTCGCTTCTGGCGGAACTGGAAGATGCGGTATCGCGCGGAACGGCCGAGAGCCGTTTGCAGGCCCTGTGGCATGTCACCGACATCCTGATCGCCGGCCGGTACTCCGAGGATCAAATCTGGACTTTCGGCGAGATCATCGGGCGGCTTGCCGAAGACATCGAAATCGTGGCCCGCGTGCGGCTCGCAAACAAGCTCGCCCCCAGCAACAACGCGCCGATCAAAGTCATCAACAATCTCGCGTTTGACGATTCGATCGATGTCGCCGGACCCGTGCTCCGGCAATCCGAACGGTTGGACACCAAGACCCTGGTGGCAAATGCAAGATCCAAAGGCCAGGGGCATCTTCTCGCGATTTCGAAACGGAAATCGATTCCGGACGACGTGACCGACGTTCTGGTGGTGCGAGGCGCCGCCGAGGTTGCGAACTCGGTTGCAGCCAATAGCGGCGCAAGCCTGTCGGGATTCGGCTTTCTGCATCTGATCAAGCGCTCCGAGGATGATTTCATCCTCGCCGAGCATCTCGGCCTGCGCAAGGACATCCCCAGGCACCTGTTCCAGCAACTGATTTCGAAGGCCTCCGACGAGGTCAAGCGAAAGCTCGAGCGCGAACGCCCCGAACTGGTGAACCAGATACAGACCGTGGTCACCGATCTCACCGGAACGATTCACGCTCGATTCGGACCGGCCTCCAAGAACTACTTTGCCGCAAAACGCACGGTCGGCAAATTGCATCAGTATGGCAACCTCAGCGAGGACCAGATATTCGAGTTCGCCCATTCGCTCAAATTCAATGAAACGGCGGTTGCCTTGTCGCTGTTATGCATGCTGCCAATCGACGTCGTGGAGCGCGCGCTGGTCGACAAGAACAGGGAAGTCATCCTGATCCTGGCCAAGGCGCTGGATCTGTCATGGACAACGACCATGTCGCTGTTGTTTCTGGGGGCAGCCAACTATCGAATCACGGCAGGAAGCCTCGACACCATGAAGGCCGAATTCCTGCGGCTGAACGTCGAAACGTCAAGGCAGGTGCTGAAGGCCTATCAATCGCGCAAATCGGCCGCAATCGAGAGCGCCGGCGCCCGCTGAAGCGTCTTCGGCTCCATCACTTCGGTTGGCCGTTCAGAAATACCCTGCTCGCCAGCACGTCGGATGCCTCCAGCGACATGATATCGCCGGCGGTCAGTATACGGTCGAGATCTGCAACCAGACGGTTGGCCTGGCGCAGGCGCATGCGGTCGAGCGCATTGCGGATCGAGCGCGCGTTCGAGAACAGCGGCTGGGCCTTGCGCAGGGCGATGTAACGAATGAACGTCTCGCGCGCGTCTGCGCTGAACTTATAATTCATGTCGCGCAGCATTAGCTCGGCGATTGCGAGCAACTCATCTTCCGCATAGTCCGGAAAATCGATGTGATGCGCAATGCGCGAGCGGAAGCCGGGATTGCTCCCAAAGAAGCGGTCCATCCGGTCGGCATAGCCGGCCAGAATTACGACCAGATCTTCGCGATTGCTTTCCATCACCTGCAGCAGAATCTCGATCGCCTCCTGGCCGTAGTCGCGCTCGTTGTCGGGGCGGTAGAGGTAATAGGCTTCATCGATGAACAGCACACCGCCCATGGCGCGCTTCAGCACCTCGCGGGTCTTGGGCGCGGTGTGGCCGATATACTGGCCGACGAGGTCATCGCGCGTCACCGAGACGAGGTGCCCTTTGCGGATATAGCCAAGCCGGTGCAGGATATTCGCGATCCGCAGCGCGACCGTCGTCTTGCCGGTACCGGGATTGCCGGTGAAGCTCATGTGCAGCGTTGGCGGCTCGTGCGACAGGCCAAGGGTCTTGCGGGCGCGTTCGACGATGAGCAGCGCCGCGATGTCGCGAATGCGCTGCTTGACCGGTTTCAAGCCAACCAGCTCGCGGTCGAGCTCGTCCAGCACTTCGGTGACGCCGGAACTTTTATACTCCTCCGCCAGATCGACGGTCTGCGCGGGTTCGTCTGGCTTCTGCACGGGCTCTACCATGTCAATCCTTGATCCGTCGATCCCGCTCACCCACCCGCCTAAAGGGCGGGAGCCCTCTCCCACAGGGGGAGAGGGCACAAGGAGGACTTTGTGGCACTACTTGTAGCGTTCGCCGGCGGGCTTGTCAGTGACATAGGCTCGCGTGGTGTATTGGATCTGCCGGCCACGGATCTCGGTCCGCTGCAACATGAAACCTGGCTCGTTCTTCGGACGGTTCACGATATAAGACATTACCGGGCTCTCGACGCCGCGGACGGAATTGAACGCCGTGACGCGGATATAGTAGTCGGAAAAGGTTTTCCGGCAATTGTTGATCTCCATCATGATGCCAGCGGCATCCTTCAAGTCGAACATCGGCATGCCGAACATTTCCCAATAGGTGTTCCGCGGATGCGGATCGTCGGTGTATTCGACGCTGATCGCAAAATTGTTCTTGAGCGCATACTCGATCTGCGCGGTGATTTGCGCGTCGGTGAGATCGGGCAGGAATGAAAACTGTCCCTGCGTGACGCGGTTGCCGTGATTAGTCATCATAGGCGTAAATCTCCTTAGGGTATCCCTCAGTAGGCGGGCGTTGCGACGGGCACGAAGTCGGCCGTGTCGGTGGAATCGTAGTTGAAGGTGATGTCTCTCCAAGTGTCGAGCGCCGCCTTCAGCGGGCTGCACCACTTGGCCGCATCCTCGAGAATTTGCGGGCCTTCGCGCATATAATCGCGGCCTTCATTGCGGGCCATGATCATGGTTTCCAGCGCCACCCGGTTGGCGATCGCGCCGGCCTGGATGCCCATCGGATGGCCGATGGTGCCGCCGCCGAACTGGAGCACCACGTCCTCGCCCAGATAGTGGACGAGCTGGTGCATCTGCCCAGCATGGATGCCACCGGAGGCTACCGGCATGACCTTGTTCAGCGAGGCCCAGTCCTGCTCGAAAAACAGGCCGTGCTCCAGCTTCTGCTCGGTATGCGTGCTCAGCAGCGTGTCGTAGAAGCCGCGGATCATCAGCGGATCGCCTTCGAGCTTGCCGACCACCGTGCCGGCATGGATGTGGTCCACACCCGCCATGCGCATCCACTTGCAGATGACGCGGAAGTTCATGCCGTGGTTCTTCTGGCGCGAATAGGTCGAGTTGCCAGCACGGTGCAGATGCAGGATCATGTCGTTTTTGCGTGCCCACTTGGCCATCGACTGGATCGCGGTGTACCCGATCACCAGATCGATCATGACAATGACCGAGCCGAGCTCCTTGGCGAACTCGGCGCGCTCATACATCTCCTCCATAGTACCGGCGGTGACGTTGAGGTAGTGCCCCTTCACCTCACCGGTTTCGGCCTGGGCCTTGTTGACGCCCTCCATGCAGTAGAGGAAGCGGTCGCGCCAGTGCATGAAGGGCTGCGAGTTGATGTTCTCGTCGTCCTTGACGAAGTCGAGTCCGCCCTTGAGCGCCTCATAGACCACGCGGCCGTAATTGCGGCCGGAAAGGCCGAGCTTGGGCTTGGTAGTCGCCCCCAGCAGCGGACGGCCGAATTTGTCGAGGCGCTCGCGCTCGACGATGACGCCCGTCGCCGGCCCTTGGAAGGTTTTCAAATACGCCACGGGAATGCGCATGTCTTCAAGGCGCAGCGCCTTGACGGCCTTGAAGCCAAAGACGTTACCAATGATCGAAGCGGTAAGGTTAGCGATCGAGCCAGGCTCGAACAGGTCCATGTCATAGGCGATATAGGCGAAATACTGCGCCTCGGTCTTGGTGCCGGGGCCGGTATTGGGCACCAGCTCGCTGCGATAGGCCTTGGCGCGATACAGCTCACAGGCGGTGAGGCGGTCGGTCCACACCACGGTCCAGGTTGCGGTCGAGGACTCGCCTGCGACGGCGGCCGCGGCCTCTTCATGATTGACGCCCGGCTGCGGCGTGATGCGGAACAGCGCGATAACGTCGGTGTCCTTGGGCACATAGTCGGCGTCCCAATAGCCCATTTGCTTATAGGGGATGACACCGGACTTGTAGCGTTCCTTGCCGCTGAGTTCGTTCATGATAGTCTCCTTCTCTTGTAATAGTTTTCAGATCGCACTTCACTCCGCGGCGACGGCCGTTTTACCGATACGCGGATCTAGCTTACCCGCGCGATAGAGCTTGGCCATTTCAGACAATGGGATCACTCTGATCTTTGCGGCATTTCCGGCGGTGCCGAACTGTTCGAAGCGCTCGCGACAGAGGTCGCGCATCGCATCCATCGCGGGCTTGAGGAACTTGCGCGGATCGAACTCGCTTCGGGTCTGGGTGGCGACCTTGCGGAACGCAGCGGTCATCGCCAGCCGGCAGTCGGTGTCGATATTGACCTTGCGCACGCCGTGCCTGATGCCGCGGACGATCTCCTCGACCGGAACGCCCCAGGTCTGCGGCATCTCGCCGCCGAACCGGTTGAAGACGTCCTGTAGCGGCTGCGGCACCGAGGACGATCCGTGCATCACCAGATGCGTATTGGGCAGACGGCGGTGGATTTCCTCGACCACCTTCATCGCCAGGATGTCGCCGTCCGGCTTGCGGGAGAACTTGTAGGCGCCGTGCGAGGTGCCCATGGCAATCGCCAGGGCGTCGACCTTGGTGGCGCGGACGAAATCGACGGCCTGGTCCGGATCGGTGAGCAACTGGTCATGGCTGATCTTGCCTTCGACGCCATGGCCATCCTCCTGTTCACCACCGCCGTGCTCCAGCGAACCGAGCACGCCCAGTTCACCTTCGACCGACGCGCCGACCCAGTGCGCCAACTCGACCACGCGCCGGGTGATCCCGACGTTATAGTCGTAGTCTGCCGCGGTCTTGCCGTCGGCCTTGAGCGATCCATCCATCATGACAGAGGTAAAGCCGCAGGTGATCGCGGTGGCGCAGGTCGCTTCCTCGTTGCCGTGATCCTGGTGCAGGCAGAGCGGAATCTGCGGATGCATTTGCTCCAGCGCATCGATCATCTTCGACAGCATGATGTCGTTGGCGTAGGAACGCGCGCCGCGCGAGGCCTGGAGAATGACCGGCGCGTCGACGGCGGCCGCCGCCTCCATGATCGCGAGCCCTTGCTCCATATTGTTGATGTTGAATGCCGGAACGCCATAGCCGTGCTCTGCGGCATGGTCGAGCAATTGCCTCAACGTTATCTTCGCCATCGGCGCCTCCGTTTCATTGCTTGCGCGTTGAACATCATGCGTATGTCGTCGCCATCCTGCACCGCGCAATGCAGCGCCGGGCTGCAGCGGCAACTGCTTCCGCGGTAATTCCGAATTCGCGGTACAGCGTCTCGGCCGGGGCAGATGCGCCAAAGCCGGTCATGCCGACGAACTCTCCGGAGTCGCCGATCCAGCGCGCCCAGTCGCCCTCGACGGCGGCTTCGACGCCGATCCTTGGCACGGATCCCAGCACGGCTGCGCGGTATTCGGGCGGCTGTTGACGAAACAGATCAAAGCACGGCGCCGAGACCACGGCGGCCCGAACGTGATCGACAGCGAGCAATTTCGCCGCTTCGATTGCGATCGAAACTTCGGAGCCGGTTGCGATCAAGGTGATGTCACGGGCGCCTGGCGGTTCGACCACCACGTACGCGCCGCATGCAACACAATTGGCACCGCCGGTCGCGTCACGAAACGGCGGCAATGCCTGCCGCGAAAGGCACAGCACCGACGGAGAGGTCTCCGCCTGCAGCGCGCAATCCCAGGCCTCGGCGGTTTCCACGGCGTCGCCGGGCCGGAACACCAGCAGATTGGGGATGGCTCGCAACGACGCCAGATGCTCGACCGGCTGATGGGTAGGGCCGTCTTCGCCCAGTCCGATGGAATCATGCGTCATTACATGGATGACCCTGATTCCCATCAGCGCCGCCAGCCTGATCGCCGGTCGGCTATAGTCGGCAAAGGTCAGAAATGTGCCGCCATAGGGGATAAAGCCGCCATGCAGGGCGATGCCGTTCATCGCCGCCGCCATGGCGTGCTCGCGGATACCGTAGTGCAGATAGCTGCCCGCAAACGAATCGTGACGCACTGCCTGCTGTGTCTTGGCGCGGGTGAGGTTGGAGTGAGTCAGGTCGGCGGAGCCGCCGAGCAAATTCGGCAAGACTTCCGCTATCGCATCGATCACCAGTTGCGACGCCTGCCGAGTGGCAATGCTCGGCCGCTCGTTGCCGAACCGGGCCCGAAGCTGATCCATGGCCTCGCGGTAGTCGCTTGGCAGCTTGCGATTC
Organism: Bradyrhizobium sp.; assembly: GCA_036273255.1. Taxonomy (GTDB): domain Bacteria; phylum Pseudomonadota; class Alphaproteobacteria; order Rhizobiales; family Xanthobacteraceae; genus Bradyrhizobium. Next base: position 55,916 of record DASUIA010000192.1, on the reverse strand, counting down.
AGCCCGTCGTGAAACGGCGAACGCGACACGGCATTGAGCCGCCTCGTCCGCTCGATCCATTCGCGGCGGGCGGCCTGTCCCCTCGCGCCGATCTTGCGCCACTGCGCCATGACGTCATCGGGAATGAGAAATGGCTGGTGCGGCCAGCCTAGCGCCGCGCGGGTCTTCGCGACTTCGTCGGCGCCGAGCGGCGCACCATGCGCTTTTTCGGTGCCCTGACGGTTCGGTGCGCCGAAACCGATCACCGTACGGCAGGCGATCAACGATGGCCGATCCTGGTTCCGGGCGCGTTCAATCGCGGTCGCGATCGCTTCGGGGTCGTGACCGTCGACACGGCAGGCAGACCAGCCCGCCGCCTTGAAACGAGCAAGCTGGTCATCCGAACATGACAGCGATGTCGGGCCGTCGATCGAGATTTGGTTGTCGTCGAACAAAACGATCAGCCGGCCAAGCCGAAGATGCCCCGCCAGCGAAATCGCCTCGTGACTGATGCCCTCCATCAGGCAGCCGTCACCGGCGATCACGTAGGTATAGTGATCGACGAATTCACGCCCGAAGCGCGCGTTCAGCAACCGCTCCGCGAGTGCCATGCCGACGGCGGTCGCGATGCCCTGTCCCAGCGGCCCGGTGGTGGTTTCGACGCCGGGGGTATGGCCGTACTCGGGATGGCCGGGCGTTTTCGAACCCCACTGCCTGAACGCCCCGAGCTGGTCGGACGTCACGCCCTCATAACCCGTCAAATGCAACAGCGCATACAACAGCATCGAACCGTGACCGGCAGACAGGACGAAGCGGTCGCGATCGGGCCAGGACGGATCGGCTGCGTCGAATTTGAGAAAGCGGGAGAACAGCACCGTGGCGACGTCTGCCATCCCCATCGGCATGCCTGGATGGCCGGATTTGGCTTTCTCCACCGCATCGATGGCCAGAAAGCGGATCGCGTTCGCCAGTTCAGCATGCGCTGGATCGGGACGGCCGGCAATACGGGACAAGGCGGGAGCGTTCATACGGTGCGCCTCTTGCGTTCCATCAGTTGCAGGATCAGCGGGGTCAGAATGAGCTGCATCGCGAGGTCGAGCTTCGAGCCGTGAATCACGATCGAATTGGCGCGCGACATGAAGCTGTTGGGGATCATCGACAGCAAATAGGGGAAATCGATGCCGCGCGGATTCTTGAGCCTGATCACCACCATCGATTCGTCCGGCGTCGGAATCCAGCGCGCGATGAACGGATTCGAGGTGTCGACGGTCGGCACGCGCTGGAAGTTGATGTCGGTCTCGGCAAACTGCGGACAGATGTAGTTCACGTAATCCGGCATCCGCCGCAGGATGGTGTCGGTCACCGCCTCCGCGGTATAGCCACGATCGCTGCGGTCGCGATGCAGCTTCTGGATCCATTCGAGGTTGATCACCGGAACGACGCCGATCTTGAGATCGGCATATTGGGCAATGTTGACCTTGTCGGTCACGACTGCGCCATGCAGGCCTTCATAGAACAACAGGTCGGAGCCTTCCGGCAGCGGCCCCCATTCGGTAAAGGTGCCCGGTTCCGCGCCGTACAGTTTGGCCTCGTCGTCATCGTGGACGTAATGCCGGGTGGTGCCGGTGCCGGATTCACCGTAATCGCGAAACGCCTTCTCCAGTTCCTCGAAAAGGTTGGTCTCCGGGCTGAAATGGCTGAAGTGCCGGTTGCCACGGTCCCCCTCCTCCGCCATTTTCGTGCGCATTTCGGAGCGGTTGTAGCGATGGAAGGCGTCGCCCTCGATGTAGGCCGCGTGCACCTTCTCGCGGCGGAAGATGTTCTCGAAAGTCCTTTTGACCGAGGTCGTGCCGGCGCCCGAGGAGCCCGTGATCGATATGATGGGATGGCTGCGCGACATCTGACCCGGTCCAGCTAGCGAAACAGACCGCGCCGCGCGAACAGCGGAGCGTCACTGTTTTCGAACATCGGTTCAATGCGTTCGTGAAACGACGCGACGTCGGCAACGCCGCGCTCCGAACCCATGATCAGCGGAACCCGCTGGTGCGGCGTTTTCGCTCCAAGTTCCAGAATGCGACGCCGTCCAGTGCTGGCGGCGCCGCCCGCCCACTCCATTATCAGCGCCATGGGATGGGCTTCGTAGAGCAGCCGAAGCCTGCCCTCGTGATAACCGGGACGCGCGTCGGCGGGGTAGAGAAACACCCCGCCACGCACCAGGATGCGCAAAGCCTCCGCCACCAGCGAACCGATCCACCGCATGTTGAAATCGGCGCCGCGGTCGCCGGTGCTCCCGGCGAGGCATTCGTCGATGTAGACGCGAACTGGACCGTGCCAGTGCCGGCGATTGGATGCATTGATGGCGAATTCCGGCATGGCGGGCGCAATCCGGACATCGTTCTTGATCAGCACGAACTCGCGCCGGCGCTGATCGAGAAGGAAGATATCGACGGTGTTGTTGTGTGCGAGGACCAGGCTGGTTTGCGGACCGTAGACAACGAAGCCGGCGGCGCACTGCGCGGTGCCGGGCTCGAAGAAGGTCGAAAGGATGTCGTTGCCCCTCGGACGAATCGAAAAGATGGTGCCGACCGAAATGTTGTTCTCGAGGTTGGCCGAGCCGTCGAGCGGATCGATCGCCACGCAAAGCGGCGCCTCGGGATCGAGTGTTTCGGGCAGCGCCACCTCCTCGGACAACACCGCGGCAACAGGGGCCCTCTTCAACGCCGATCGCATGATGTTGTCGGCCGCGACGTCAATGTCCTTCTGCTGGTCACCGTCGGAATTGACGCCATCGACGCGTCCAGTGATTCCCGCCAGCGGCCCGTCGGCGATGAGCGCCGCAAGTTCGATCCCCGCCGCCGCGATCACCTCGATCACCTTGCCTACCGCAGCACCATGAGGCGTCTGCGACGCGAACCGATCGAGATGCGAATGCAGGGTCAAGCGCTCATGCATGGTCGTCTCCCTGTGCCCACAATCGGGCCGCTCCCACTGGCGCGTTTCACCTTCTGGCCAATTGCCAGATAAGAAGAGCGCAATTTGCCTGATTAAGGAAATTTTGTTATCTTTGGGTTGTGCCAATTTTTTCTTATGGAGATATTGATGCCAAGCCGGTTCCTGCGGGAATTGACCATTCGTCAACTGAGGGCGCTGTCGGTGGTGCAGAAGCACCGGTCGGTGACCGCCGCTGCCAAACAGCTCCATCTCACCCAGCCCGCGGTTACCCTGCAGCTTCGCAACCTGCAGGCGCTCGCCGGACTGCCCCTGATTCAGCGCACCAGCGATGGCATGCTGCTGACCGATGCCGGTCGTGAAGTGCTGGCTCTTTCCGAGCGGATCGAGGCTGCAATCAAGTCGTGCGAGGCTTCGCTCGACATGATCGCGGGCAATACCGCCGGACGCGTGTCGATCGGCGCGGTCAGCACTTCAAAGTACTTCGTACCGTTCGTCATCTCCGGATTTTCGAAGGCATATCCGAATGTCGATGTCTCGCTCTCTATCGGCAACCGGCAGGAAATCGGAACGGCGCTGCGCGGCTATGATCTGGATTTCGCCATCATGGGCCGGCCGCCGGTCGACATCCCCATGAACGTCCATCTGATCGGCGACCATCCTCATGTCATCATTGCGCCCACGACGCATCGACTGGCCCGAAAGACAGGCTTGCCGCTGACGGCCTTGGCCGACGAAACCTTCCTGACGCGCGAACCTGGATCGGGAACGCGCGGCCTGATGGAGCAATTGTTCGAATCCGCCGGCATTCACCCGAAGATCGGCATGGCGATGAGCAGCAACGAGACCATCAAGCAGGCGGTTATCGCAGGCCTCGGGATTGCGTTCATTTCCGCGCACACGGTCGCTACCGAACTCGACGAACGGCGGCTGGTGACGCTCGATGTCGATGGCCTGCCGGTTGTCCGTCAATGGTTCGTGCTCTCGCGCAAGGACAAGGTCCTGCTTCCCCCAGCGCAGGCGATGCTCGACTTTCTCAGCGCCAGCGGAGCCCAGTTCTTGCCGCGGACCCACCGCCGGCTTCGTTTGACACGGTCATCGGCAAAGCGCGGATGACTTGATCCGCGTGCCTCCTCCTACCAGCTGAACGACGCCGCCAGGAAATCCGGCGTGCCGCCACAATCGGCGCACAGGCGGAGCAACTCCGGTTCGGACAGCGATTGGTGAATGCCGGTCCGGACGAGCAGCGTCGACAACCCCGTCGCCCGGGCGCCGGACACGTCATGTTCGGGACTGTCACCTACCATGACGACGCGGGCTTCCGCGCCGGCCGCGGCAACGCTGAGCGCGTGCCGGAAGATCGCGCGGTACGGCTTGCCGACATATTCGACCGATCCTCCGAGGTCTTCGTAAATCCGGGCGATCGCGCCGGGTGCGGGAACGAGCTGGCCGTCCCGGATCATGGCGATATCCGGGTTGACGCAGATCGCCGGCACGCCGGCCTGCGCAGCTCGCGCCAGCATCGTGCGATAGCTGTCGAGCGAGCTTCGCGGGGCGTCCGACCCAGCAAACACCAGAAAGGCGGCGTCCTGCGGCCGGCTCACCATCCTGAAATCGTCGGACGAAAAGGCATAGTGATCTCCATGCCGTCCGATCACACAGGCATCGGCCCCGATCGCGAAATGCGGACCAAGCGCGCCGCTCCTGACGAGTTGCAGGCCGACCTCGCCCGAACTGACGACGGTGTGGAACGGGTCTGCAAAGCCGAGCGACGCGAGCCGTGCCAGATTGTCCGACGCATCCTTCCCGGAATTCGTCAGCACAACGACCTTTTGCCCGTCGGAGCCAAGTCTGTTCCATGCGTCGATGGCGCCTGGATAGGCTATTACCCCATCATGGAGCACGCCATATTGGTCGACCAAATAGAGGTCGAATTGACCTGCGATCTCCCGCAGCCCAACGATGCGCTTGATCACGAAAGTCGCGCTCCGAGCCCGCGCCAGGCGAGCCGAGCGGCGCCGACCGCCGCCTCATCGCTTGTGGACGGCATGACCGGCACGCCGAGCGCCGTCGCGCGGATCCGGCTCCAGGTCGCATTCGCGGCGCCGCCGCCGACCGTGGTGACGGCGGTCGGTAGCGGGCCGCCGAGTTCGGCCAGGCGCCGGTAACCCAGCGCTTCGACGTTCGCAATGCCTTCGAACAGCGCCTGCAGAAAGAGCGCGGCGTCGGCCGGGCGCGGCGTCATCCGTGGCTGCAGGGCGGGATCGTTGATGGGAAATCGCTCGCCGGGGGCCGGAAGGGGATAATAGTCGAGACCGCTGCGGGTGGCCGGATCGATCCGACCGCTGGTGTTGCGGATTTCCTCCGCCGTAAAGAACTGCGCCAACACAGCGCCGCCCGTATTGGAGGCGCCCCCGGCGAGCCAGAGATCGCCAATCCGATGGCTGTAGAGGCCGTATTCCGGCGCAAACAGCGGTCGCTCACTCGCGAGTTTCAGAACCAGCGTCGAGCCCAGCGACGTGACCGCGTCTCCCGGCTTGCCGGCGCCGGTCGCAAGGAAAGCCGCGCATCCGTCCGTTGCACCGGCGACCACGATAGTCCGGGTCGACACACCAAATCTGTTCGCCGCCGCGGCGGAAACCTGTCCGATGACGGCGCCGGCTGGAACCACCGTCGGCAGATGCCGATCCGGCTCGACGCCGGTGGTTGCGATCCAGTCCGGCCAGACCCTGGTGACCGGATCATAGCCCGTCTTCAGGGAGTTGCTTTCGTCACTGATATCGAATCGTCCGGAAAATTGCCCGGCGATCCAGTCGGCCTGGTGCAGGATCCTGGCAACGCCCTTTGTCTGCAGCAAGCGCATGGCGCGGGCCAGAGGCGATGCTGCGCCGTGAACCGCGGCATGCGCCGGCGCGGCTCGTTTGACCACCGCGATCGACGTATCGTCGGCACGATCATTGTAGAGGCTGCCCACCGTGACCGGAATCCCGCGATCATCGACCGCGACAAGCGTGCCCGATGTGCCGTCCACGGCCAGTGCGCCGACCCGCGCGAGATCCACCATTGACGCAAGGCGCGTCATCGCATCGTCGAGCCCATCGCTCCACGCCGCGGCATCCTGCGTGATCCGATCGTGATCGCGAAGTGCCGCCGGCATGGATGACGCGGCGAAGGCCACCACCCGCGCCGCCTGGTCGACCGCCGCTACCCGGACGCCGGAAGTGCCGACGTCGATACCCAGCGCGAGATCGCTCATGGCGTCCTCTGGTCCAGGGATTGGCGGTACTTCTCCGCATCCCAATCGAGCAGTTGCGCTTCGTCCGCCGGGCTCAGGGGGTCCGGCAGGTCCGTGCGCGCCAGCCGACTGGTGACGTCGGCCAGGCAGCGAACCAGCGCGCGGGCGGCCGGGGTCGCCATGTCGTGCAACAGGACGCCGGCACCGGGAACGATCACCAGCGGCGCTGCGGCGCGGCCTGACCGCCGCGCCGCGGCCGCCGCGGTTTCGTTCGGCCCGGCTGCAATGATACCGGGACCGAGAAAGACGACGTGATCCGGATAGAGCGATCCACGCCGGGCAGCGGCGAGACCGATCGGATCCGTCGCGATTGCATGCAAGTCCCGGTCTTCCGCCATTGCATAGCCATCGCCTTCGGCGCCGCGCAGAGCCTCGCGATCGGCGGCCGCTGCGGCGCGAGGCACCCGGGCCAGCCGTCGTGAAACCTCGGTGCACAAGCGTTCTGCCTCGGCCACGCTGTCAGCGGCGACCACCAGACCATGCTTTCCGAGCACCACGACATCGGTTTCGGCTCGGAGATGCTCGGCCAGCGCCCGCCCCAGCGATGCGCCCGGCCGGATATAGGGCACGAAGGCCCAGTCCAAGCCCGCCAGCGGTGCGGTCAGCCGTTGCGGCGCATCAAGAAGGCAGGCAATCGAAATCGTCTCGACACAATGCACATGCACGACCACCCGCTGCGGCATCACGGCATGGAGCGTGGTCTCGATCGAGGGCCGCAGTGGCGAGCGGGCAAGGTCGTGACGGACGAAGGCGCTGCATGTTTCGCAGGCGGGGTCGTTGGCGGCAAGCCCGTCAAGCACGGCGGCAAGATCGACCGGAACCAAAATCGAGCGCTCCGTCGCTTCCATCATCCAGGTGCCACTGGCCTTCACCCACATCACGCCGTCGCGCTTGAGCGAAATGTTGCCGCCGGGACCCTGAATCGCAAGCGGGTTCCGTCCCAGCCGTTCCGCGAGCCCGAGCAGGTCTCGCATCTCGGAATCGTCGTTGGTCATGCTGATTTCGCCATCTTGAACATCCAGTCGGTGAATGCCTGCTTCTGTTCCGCCGCGAGACGGAGCCCATGCTTGGTGCGCCGTTCGAGAATGTCGTCGGCGGTCGATGCCCATTCCTTCTTCCGCAGGAACTCGGCTTCGCGCTGATAGAGCGCGCCGCCAAAGTGGCGGCCCAGATCGTCGGGCATTCGCGCGCCATCAAGCAGTTGGTAGGCGCGCGTGCCGTAGAGGCGTGCATAGTGATCCAGCGTGTCAGCCGGCAACGCCGGGTAGTCACGCCGCAGGCCCGCTGCAAACACGTCGAAATCCGCCGCTGCAATATCTCCGCCGGGCAAGGCAGCACCCGCAGTCCAGGTTCCCGGCATGTTGCGAAAGTACGGCTTCAGCTTCTCCAGCGCCTGCTCCGACAGCCTGCGGAATGTCGTGATCTTGCCGCCGAATACCGACAGCATCGGCAAGACGCCATCGGCGTCGTTGAGTTCGAAGGCGTAGTCGCGCGTCACCGCCGACGGATCTTCGGCATGATCATCGAACAGCGGCCGGACGCCCGCAAAGGAATGGACGACGTCCACCCGATCGAGCTGGCGCACACAAAACCTGTTGACGGCACGAAGCAGATAGGAAATTTCCTCTTCGCTCGCCACCACACCATCCGGTTCGCCATTGTAGGGGATGTCCGTCGTCCCGATCAGACAGAGATCACCCTGATAGGGATTGACGAAAATCACCCGGCGGTCGTCGTTCTGAAACAGATAGGCTTGCGGTCCCTCCCAGAATTTCGGCACCACGATGTGACTGCCCTTGACCAGGCGAACGCGATGGCCGCTGTTCAGCCCGGCATTCTGGCGGATCACGCGCTCGACCCATGGCCCGGCGGCATTGACGATGGCGCGCGCCGACACCTTGATGACCGCCCCGGCTTTATTCCGCAGTTCGGCGCGCCAGACGCCGTTGTCCCTCCGGGCGGAGATCAGTGCGGTTCGCGTGAGAATCCTCGCGCCGCGGGCCGCAGCATCCAGCGCGTTGAGCACGACCAGCCGCGCATCATCGACCCAGCAATCCGGGTATTCGAAGCCCGCGCTGAATTCCGGCTTGAGGGCCTTGCCGGAGGTTTCGCGCGTCAGATCGAGGCGCCGCGATTTCGGCAGCAGCTTTCGGCCACCGAGATGATCATACAGCAGCAGTCCCAGCGAGATCATCCAGGCCGGACGCTGCGCGCGCGAATGCGGCAGCACGAAGCGCAATGGCCAGATGATGTGGGGCGCCGCGCGCAGCAGCACTTCCCTTTCGATCAGCGCCTCGCGAACCAGTCGGAACTCACAATATTCGAGGTACCGCAGGCCGCCATGGATGAGCTTGCCGGAACGCGAACTCGTTCCCTGCGCCAGGTCGTCCTTCTCGCACAGCACGACGCTGAGGCCGCGTCCGGCGGCGTCGCGGGCAATTCCGGCGCCGTTGATGCCGCCACCGACAACGAGAAGATCGACCGGATCGGTTGGCATCACGCCCTTGCGGCCTTGCGTGCTGCTTTGGCCGGGGGATCCTGCACCCCGTAGCTGCCGAACGCCTCGGTGGTTTCAGCGATCTCGGCTTCGCTCAGCAGCACCGGGCCGCCAATCGCCAAAGTGAGATAATACTGTCGGGCGATGGTTTCGAGCTCGACCGCGAGCCACATGGCCTTGTCGAGCGAGGTACCGGTCGCAATCATCCCGTGATTGGCGAGGAGGCAGGCGGTCCGGTTCTCCAAGGCCTTGAGCGCATGTTCGGACAGCTCCTTGGTGCCGAATCTCGCGTAGCCGGCAACGCGGACATTCATGCCACCGAAAGCCGCCATCATGTAATGACAGGAGGGAATTTCCTTGCGCGCGATCGCCAGCACCGTCGAATAGGTGGCATGGGTGTGAACGATGCCGCCGACATCTGGCCGTGCTTTCATGATGTCGAGATGAAACCGCCATTCGCTCGACGGCTTGCGCGGCCCCTTCCACGATCCATATTCGCCCTCGATGGGCATCGCCGCGATCATGTCGGGGGTCAGCGAATCGTACGGCGTCGCCGACGGTGAAATCAGCATGGTGTCGCCATGGCGAGCCGAGATGTTTCCGGAAGTGCCCTGGTTCAGACCCGTGGCGTTCATCCAGCGGCACTTTTCGATGATGGCTTTGCGCAGGCGAAGTTCGGTGTCGGCCATGTTCAGCTCCTGACAGTTCAGCAAAGGTGGTGGAGGGGTTCGCCATTGAGAAACCGCCACACTTCCTGGGCGGCTGCGCGTGCCGCGATCCGCACGGTCTTGACGGAAGCTCCGGCGATGTGGGGAGTCAGCGTGACATTCGGCAATTGCAGCAACGGCCACTCCGCCGGAACGGGTTCGATCGCAAAGGTCTCGATCGCGGCGCCGCGCAAATGGTTGGAGTGCAACGCCTCATACAGGGCCTGATAGTCCACCAACGGACCTCGCGCCGTGTTGATGAAAAAGCATCCGGGCTTCATTGCCGCGAATTGCGCCGCCCCGATCATTCCCCTGGTCTCTTCGTTGACACGCGGGTGAAGCGTGACGACATCCGACCGCGCCAGAAGGTGGTCGAGGCTGACATGCTCGACGCCATCGCGCAGATCGTCGACCGACAATTGAACGTAGGGGTCGCAGACCAGCACGCGGCAACCGAACGCCTTGAGAAGGCGAACGACCCTCGTGCCAATATGGCCGTAACCGACGACGCCTACCGTCATCTCGGAAAGCTCGTCGCCGGCCAGATCCGCGCGATAGAGATCGCCGCGCCATTCGCCCCGCCGCAGGGCGTCGTGACCCCGCGTGATCATGCGGGTTTGCGACAGGATGGCGCCGATGGCGAATTCCGCGACGGCGCTGGCATTGCGTCCGGGAGTGTTGACCACCTGGATGCCACGCGCGCGGGCTGCGGCGATGTCGATATTGACCGGACCACCACGGGACACGGCGACCAGCTTCAGCCGGGGCAGACGATCCATCATGGCAGCGGAGAGCGGCGCAAGATGCGTCACCAGGATCGGCGCATCGCCGACAAAGGCGACGATGTCGTCCGGCTCGCCCATATATTCCTTCAACCCGCCTGCCCTGGCATAGCCGTGCTCCATCGGCTCATCCGGCCATGGCTGCTCGAGCGTACGAATGGCGAGCACGTCGCCGCAGATTTCCCGCAAGGCATCCTCGAACAGGCGGGGCAGCATGAAGCGGTCCCCGATGACGGCGACGGAATGCGTCATGGCTTCGCCTCCCGCGCTTGCGCCAAGGCGGCCCAGGCCGGCGGCATCACCTCCCGAACAGACCGATAGATCGGAAACAGCTTGTGATAGAAGTCAGCGAGTTTCGCGTCGGGCTCGGTGAGAGCCCCCAATGTGGGCGTGACCCACGCCTGCGCGCAAGCAGCCAGGCTGGGATAGAGTCCGAGGCTCATCGCCCCGATCATGGCCGCGCCGGCGGCGCCGGTCTCCTCGCGCCGCACCCTTCGAACCGGAACGGCGAGTACGTCTGCAAAGATCTGCAGCAGCGTCGATGAGCGCGCCGCACCGCCGGTGAGGCGGATCTCGCTCGGGATACTCCCCATGACGCCGTAGCAATCCCGGGCAGCAAAGGCGAGACCCTCATAGATCGACCGGAACAGGCCCGCGAAACTGGTGCTTGTCGACAGGCCCGAGAACTGCGCCCGCGCGTCGGCATTCATGAATGGTCCACGTTCGCCGGCCTCCAGGATATAAGGATGGTACAGCGAACTGCCGGGAGCAGCGGCCGCCACGTGGGCTTCAACGCCGGCCAGAAGCGCATGGCGATGCGATTCGATCCCGGCCATGGCGCAGGCTTGCCGCGCCAATTCGACAAGCCAGTCAATGTTGACGGTTCCCGCCATGTTGGACTGGCTCTGCGCATACAATCCGGCGCCCGGCAGCGCCATGGTGTAGCCGGAACAGGCCGGGTTGAGGGAAACCGCATCGGCGCCTACGGCCATTCGCATATGCATTCCGGTCGAGCCGATAATCGAACAACCGACGGTACCGGAAGGATCATAGAGCCCTCCTCCGATCGCGGAGCATACGACATCGACATAGCCGAGCACGACCGGCAGCCCGCTCGGCAACCCGGTGTCGGTCGCTGCGGCGGGGGTCATGGCATGATGCATTCTCGCGCCATCGACAATGTCGGGAAGAAGATGCGCATGGCGGGCAATGCCGAGGCGTTCGCCGATCGCCGGGGCATAGCTCCCGGTGCGAAAATCGCCATAGGTGAAGATGCCCTCGGCCGGATCGACCGCGCGCTGCCCGGTCAGCTTGAAATAGAGCCAATCCTTGCAATGAAGCGCGTTGGCGGCTCTGACCAGCCGTTCCGGCTGATGCCGTTGCAGCCACGCGAGCTGGATCGATTGCTGGCAGGCGTTGAGCCCGGTGCCGGTTGTGGAATAGTGAGCCGCGTGATCCGGGCCGGCCACGAAGGCTGCGGCCATCTCGGCTGCACGGGAGTCGAGCCAGATCAGGGCATCGCCGATCGGCTCGCCCTCGGCGTCAACCAGCCAGCAACCGTCGCCCTGACCGGTCACGGCAATGCCGACCGCGCGGCTTGCCAGACCGGGTACGATCGCTGCCAGATCGCGCAGCGTCTGCCTGGTGTCGTGCCATGTCTGCAGCATATCCTGCTCGACGTAGCCTTGCCCGGCACGATTATAGGAGTTGGGACGCGAGGCTACTCCAAGCTGCGCGCCGTCGAGCGTAAAGGCCACCGACTTCAGCACGGAGGTCCCGGCATCGATCCCGATAATCAGGTCGCGCGTCATGATGCTCGCGTTCCATGCGCCAGTGCGGCAGTGGTCGTGGGATCGAAGAGGTGAAGGTCCTGTGCCCGCAATCCGTAGGGAACGCTTTCCCCCACGCTCGCCCGTACCCGCACATGCGATACCGCCACCAGCAGCTTTCCCGCTACCGCCAACGCCACGTGGCTCTGGTCTCCGAGCCACTGATTGGAAACCACGCGGGCGGTCCCGGCGCCCGCCCCGCCAAGCACGACGCGATGTGGGCGAACGCCGATCACGATCTTTCGGCGGGCGCCAATCGCCTGTCGGACCTCCGGTCCGAGTTCGTTGTCGCCGAAGCTGAAGCTCGGACCGTTGTCGAGCTGGAACGTCGTCCTCTCGCCTGCGCGAGCGACCGAAGCGTCGAACACGTTCATGGGCGGCTCGCCGATGAACGTGGCGACATAGAGATTGGCCGGCCTTTCCTTGAGATCGTGCTGATTGGCGAACTGCTGCAGGACCCCACCCTCCATCACCGCGATCCGGTCCGCCAGCGCATTCGCCTCGGTCTGGTCATGGGTGACAAAGATCGAGGTCATCACACGGTCCTTGAGCAGGCGTTTCAGCCGGCCCCGCAGCACCGCGCGAAGTTGCGGCTCGAGCTGCCCCATCGGTTCGTCCAGCACGTAGAGGTCGGCGTCACGCACCAGTGCCCGCGCCAACGAGGCGCGCTGCTGCTGACCGCCCGAGATCGAGTTCGGGTAGCGATCGAGGATCGATTCGATTTCGACCAGCGCCGCCACCTGTCGCACCCGCTGCGCAACCTCGCTGCCGGAGAGCCGGCCGCGCTTGAGCGCAAAGGCAATGTTCTCCCGCACCGTCAGTGGCGGATAGAGCGAATAGCCCTCGAAGGCCATGGCGACATTGCGCGCGGCAGGCGCGAGCCGCTCGACGCGCCGGTCCGCCAATGCAATGGAACCGGCGCTGACATCCTCGAATCCCGCTACCATGCGCAGCGTGGAGGTTTTGCCGCATCCGGACGAACCGAGCAGCGCGACGATCTCGCCACGTCCGACGTCCATCGTGAGCGCCTTGACCGCGTGAACCGGCGATCTGCCGCGAGGACGGTAGATCTTGTCGACAGCACGGATCGAGAGCGACGCGCTCATGTCCTGACCTCCATGTCATCAGCAGGAATGAACCGCATGCCGCTGTCGCGATCGAACAGAAGCACGGCGTCGAGATCGACGGCGATGCGCGCGGAACCGGTACGACGCGGCATCTCGCGGTCTCCAGCCTCCGAGGCGAGCAACTCGCTTCCGCCCTGCGTGGTGAACAGCAGGACGGACTTCTCGTTCAACGGAGTTACCGCGACCAGATCGACGGCAATCGTTCCCGGGGCCTGTCCATCGACCAGATGCAGCGATTCCGGACGCAGTCCGAGCATGTAACTTCCGCCGGCTGCGGCGGCATAGCCCGCGGGAAGTCGGATCGAGGCGCCGCCGACCAGAACTTCCGGCACACCATCGACCAGCCGGGGTTCGACCTCGATGAGATTGAGCGTGGGATCGCCGAACAACCGCGCAACACCGATGCTGGCCGGCTCGGCATAGATGCGCGCGGGCGTATCGCATTGTGCGATCTCGCCATCCAGCAGGACGGCGATGCGGTCGCCGAGCGCCATCGCCTCCTTGAAGTCCTGAGTCACATAGAGCACGGTCGAGCCGGCCCGTTTCAGCAGTGCCGGGAGCTCCAGCCGCATTTCGTACCTCAGCTTGGCGTCGACATTGCGCAGCGGGTCGTCGAGCAGCAGGATGTCGGGATCGCCGACCAGGGCCCGGGCCAGCGCGGTGCGCTGCTTCTGGCCGTTGGACAATTCGCGCGGCGAATGGCCGAGCACGTGACCGATTTTGAGCAACTCCGCAACCGAATCGACCTTTCGCACGATCTCGGCCGCATCTGCCTTCCGCGCCGTCAGCGCGCTTGCAATATTATCTCGCGCCGACATGTGCGGAAACAACGCAAAATTCTGGAACGCCATCCCAATTCCGCGTTTTTCCGGCGGCCTGCCTGACGCGTCATGGCCGCGAAGCGCGATCGTCCCGGCATCCGGCGCATAGATCCCGGCAAGCAGCCGCAGCAGAACGGTCTTGCCGGTCCCCGACGGGCCGAACAGCGCGACGATTTCGCCTTTGTCGACGCTCAACGACAGATGCTTCAGCACCGCGTCGTCCTTGAACGACTTGCAAAGGCCTCGGATTTCGATCTGCGCCATAATCAGCCCTTGACGGCTCCGAGCGACAGACCCTCAACCAGCCAGCGCTGGGCATAAAGGGCGAGCAGCAGCGTCGGCGTCACCGATAGCACGATGGCGGCGGCGACCTGGCCGTACTGAATTCCGGACGCGGTCACGAAAGCCAGCGCTCCGACCGTAACCGGCTGTTTATCGGCGGAGGCAAGCACCAGCGCGAAAACGAAGTTGTTCCAGCAGAAGATGAAGGACAGCAGACCCGCCGCAGCGATTCCCGGCCCGGCCAGTGGCACCGCGATCTTGAAAAAGGTCCGCACCCAGGAATGGCCGGCGATGCGGTAGGCATTTTCGATGTCGGGCGAGATGTCCTCGAAATAACCGCGAACGATCCAGAGAATGAGCGGTAGCGCAATCAACTGGTAGACCCAGACCAGCCCTACATAGGTATCCACCAGCCCGAGACTCTCGAAAAACAGCGACAGCGGCAGCAGCACCAGCAGCGGTGGTGCGAAGCGAAAGGACAGCAGCGTGAACGCGATGTCCTCGCTGAGCCGGAACTTGAAACGGGCGAACGCGTAAGCCGCCGGCACCCCCAGGATCAGCGCCAGCAGCACCGAGCACGTCGACAGCAGCACACTGTTGCCGAGGTTGCGCATGAAGGCAATGTCGAGCGTGCCCGCGCTGGTGATCAGATGGCCGCTGATCAGCGCCTTGTAATTGTCAAGCGTCGGCACGAAGGTCAGGCTCGGTGGAATGCGCAATATCTGCTCGTTGGTCTGGAACGACATCAGAAGGATCCAGAAGATCGGAAACAGGAAGAAGATCACGATCAACGTCAGCAGCAGCCCGCGAAGCGCCCGTTCGAATAGGGAAGTCCGGCCCATCGTCGGTCCCTTTCACGCCGAGGCATGGCTACGCTCGCGCAGGCGCAGCCAGTTCTTGATGAAGATGTTCGACAGGAAATAGGTGATCGCCCAGAGCACGACCAGCAGCGCGGCCGACTTGCCGACATTGGTGTATTGATAGAACTCGAGATAGGCCCGCACCTGGAAAACCAGCAGCGTGTTGCCCGGACCGCCCTGGGTCATCGCATAGACGATATCGAATTGCTGGATGGCGTCGAGCAGCCGAAACAGGCTGGCCGTGATGATATAGGGCGACAGCATCGGGAGCGTGATCCGGAAAAACACGAACAGCCGCGGAACTCCGTCCAGCGCGGCCGCCTCGAACGGCTGCTGCGGCAACGACCGCAGCCCCGCCAGCAGCAGCACCATGATGAACGGCGTGTAAACCCAGACATCGACCAGAATGACCGTGAACAGCGCCGACGACGGGCTCGACGCCCACCTGAAATCGGCAATTCCGGCAAGGCTCACGAGATAGGACAGAACTCCGAAGTTCGGGTTGGTCATCAGTTTCCACATCAACGCCGCGATGGCCGGCGCGGTCATGAGCGGCAGCAGCAACAGCACTGAAATCACGTTGTTGATGCGGGTTTGCCGCTGCAGCAAGAGGGCGATGACCAGCCCGAGCACCAGTTCGACGCCGACGGCAATGGCGGTGTAGCGCAGGGAGACGCTGACCGTGTTCCAGAATTCGGGATCGTACAGCAGGTTCGTGTAGTTGCCGAACCAGATGAAACCCTTCAAAGCCGGCAGGTTCAGCCGAAATCGCAGGGTTGAATAATACAGGGCGGTGACAAATGGAATCAGGATGCCGATGCAGACCAGCAGCGCCGGCAGGCTGAGCAGATACGGAAGCCACTCGACCGGACGGCGGCGAACGACCCGGACGGAATCGTCGATGGGCTGTGACGTCATGGAAGCCTCCGGCGCCCGACCCACGCGGGTCGGGCGGAGCGAACGAAACCAGTAGGCAGAGGGCAGCGAGGCCGCCTAGCCCAGGCCTGCTTCCCGCAACTGCTTGTCGATGCTTGCAGCGAGCTGGTCCAGACCCTCGTCGACCGGAACCTCCTTGGCCACCATTTTCTGCAGCGATTCCGCCCACTGGGTGGTGACGTCGAAGAACAACGGTTGCGCGGTGAAATAGATCTTGGCGCCCGGCGCGGAGACATCGTGCTGCTCAAGATAACCGGGGTAGGATTTTGCGATCCGGTCACGGAATTCCCCATCCTTCCAGACCGAGGCCCGGACCGGATTGACGAAGTCCATCTTGCGCGCGCCGAACATGTCATGCTCGACCGAGGCCGCCCATTGCATGAACTTCCAGGCCGCGTCTTTCTTCTTCGAGAAGCTCGACATGGCCAGCGACCAGATCCAGACATTCGGCGTCGGGGCTTTTGCCGCGGGATTTGCCGCAAACGCCGCATAGCCAAGGCTGCCCTTTTCCTTGTTGTCGCCGCCGTTCTCGAAGTAGCCGAGAATGTCGGCATCGTAGATCATCGCGGATGCGCCGGCGCCCAGGTCGGTACCGACCTGATACCAGGTATAGGTCGACCAGTTCTTCGGACCGGATTGCTGGATCATCTGCACCCACTGCTTGTGGAAGGCCTTTGAACCCGGGGTATTCATCGCCGCCTTCAGCTTGCCGCCGGCAACCGTGAAGTCCTTTTCGCCAAAATTGGCATATCCGGAAAGGAAGCCCGGATGAATGGTGGCCCAGGACCGCGACCCGCGGACGCCGATCCCGTAGGGGCCGCCGAGATCCTTGGTCAATTTGGCGGCGGTCTCCGACAACTCGGCCAAATTCTTCGGCACGCTCACCTTGGCCTTTTCGAACATCTTGCGATTGTAGGTCAGGTTGTTCAGCTCATAACCCCAGGGAATGCACCACTGCTTGGCATCGGCCGAGCCAAGCGCGCCGCCTGGAACGCCATTCCAGGCCGTGGAGGAACGCAGTCCGGGCAACACGTCGTCCCAGGCGAATTTCGGGTTCGTGCGCTTCGGATCCTTGATGTATTCGTTGAGATCGACCACCCATCCCGCCGGACCATAAGTCCATGTCATGTAGGCGCCGGTCATGAAGGCATCGTACTGGTCGGATTTCGATGACAGCGCGGCGGTCACCTTGTCGAAATAGACGTCCTCGGGAAACACGTCATAAGTCACCTCTATGCCGGTGAGCCTCTTGAAGTTTTCGAGATCGGCAATCATCGCATCGGCGTAGGGGTGCTTGTCGAGCAGCAGCTTGATCGCGGTTCCCTTCTGCGCCTGCCAGTCATAGTCGGCGGCCATTGCTCCGGTGACCGAGGATCCCAGCAGGAAGTTGGCGCTGGCTGCCGTGATACCCAACCGGGCGGCTCCCTGGATCAGCTCGCGACGGCTGACACGACCGGCCGCATAGGCGTCGAAGAGATCTTTAATTCTGTCTGTCATGTTTTCACTCCCTTGGCGTTGTCGTTGATTTTGACGCGACGGCTTTCTTTGCCGCTCTTCTTGTCGAAATGGCCTCGCTTTGCTTGTTCACCAGGCGCCGGGCGGTGAACTCGTCGGTGATGAGTCCCTTGAGCAATCCGCTCGCGAGGGCTGCGCGGATGCCGGCGACCTTGCTCGGTCCCCCGGCAATCGCGACGATGTTGCGGCCCCGCAAATCCTGCGGCGACAGGGAGATCGAACGGCCGGAAAGTTCGGTTTCGACGATATTGCCCTTTGCGTCGAAGAAATGCCCAAGCATCTCGCCGGCGACCCCCGCGCGCTCGAGTTCGGCAACCTCGTCGGGCCGGATCATGCCGGTCTGCACCAGCGATCCGCTTGGACGCGCCTCACCGATCCCGACAAGCATGAGATCCGCCCGTCGCGCGATATCGAACACGGCGGAAATTCCAAGTTGCGCGAGCAGAACGGCGCGGTCCGCGGCACTGTTCGCATAGAGCGGGACCGGCATCAGATAGGCCTCGCTGCCGGTCCGCTCGGCAATGAGGTGGATGACGTCGAACGGGCTCGCCGAGAACTTCCGCGTCAGGCCGCCGAGCAGCGAGACAAACTTGACTTCCGAGTTCGGCATCGGCGGCAAATGGCGGACGACGGCGGCCAACGTGCGTCCGTGACCGATGCCCACGATCTGACCCGCGTTGCGCTGCAGAACGGCATGAAGATAGCTCGCCCCGGCGAAAGCCAGCGCCTTGATGGGAAGCCCGGGCTCGCCGAGGTCGGGAGCGACCTGCACGGCCTCGAGTTGGAAGCGTGCCTTGAGGATTTCCTCGAACTGTACGCATTCCGCCACCGCGCCGTCGACGAAAATCCGGATCAGTCCATCACGCCCGGCTCGCGCGATCAGGCGGTGGGCCTTCATCGCGGGGATGTTCAGGCGTGTGGCGACCTCGCCCTGGGTGAGGCCGCCGGCGTAATGCAGCCAGGCGGCGCGCGACGCCAGGCTGGCGTCGTCGTCAAATGGCTGAAAAGGCCTGTCGCCGCCGCTCACGCGTCCACCCTGCAATATTTTTCAATGCTTACAAAATTTCACAGGCCCGCCCGACTGTCAATCGCACGATGTCGATTTTGCGGCGCAAAAATTCGCAGGCGGCCTGACGAACCGTCAAAACCGGCAAGAAGCGCGCTGTTGCTGAGGATAGGCGGCCGCGATGAATCAGCCGGAGTGCGGAGGGCGCAATTCCCTGAAGAAGTCCCGCACATCGCGCACGAAGGCCTCGGGCTGCTCGAAAGCGGCGAAATGGCCGCCTTTTGGCATCTCACTCCAGTGCCGGATGTCCGTATAGGTCCCTTCCATCCAGCGCCGCACCGGAGCAACAATCTCCCTGGGAAATACCGCGACCCCCGTCGGGATATTGACCTTCTGTATGGTGCGGCGACCAGGCGCGAAACTTTGCCAATAAAGACGAGCCGAAGAGGCCGCACTTGCCGTCACCCAATACAGCATGACGTTGTCGAGCAGCTCGTCGCGACTGAGCACGTTCTCGGGATTGCCGTCGCAATCGGTCCAGGCCCAGAACTTCTCGAGGATCCACGCCGCCTGACCGCTTGGCGAATCGGTGAGGCCATAGCCGAGCGTCTGCGGCCGAGTTGATTGTTGCTTGGAGTAACCGGAATCCCAATCCCGATAGTACTTGATACCATCCAGAGCCCGGACCTCCTCACGGCTGGGCTGTCCCTCGACGTTCGGCCGCACGCCCATGGCCAGCGTGATGTGGATACCGGTACAGTGGTCAGGATCCTGCGCTCCGAGCGCGGTCGTGACCGCCGAGCCCCAATCACCGCCCTGCGCGCCATAGCGCGGGTAGCCAAGGCGATCCATCAATCTGGCCCAGGCGGATGCAATCCGGTCGACGCCCCAGCCCGTGGTCGTTGGCTTGGCCGAGAAACCAAAGCCCGGCAAAGACGGACAAACCAGGTGGAACGCGTCGGCGGCGCGCCCGCCATGAGCGGTCGGGTTGGTCAAGGGCTCGACCACTTTCTGGAATTCGACGATGGAGCCCGGCCAGCCATGGGTGACGATCAGCGGCATCGCCTCCGGATGCGGAGAGCGGACATGCAGGAAGTGAATGCCGAGACCGTCGATCTCCGTGGTGAACTGGCTGAAGCGATTGAGCAGCGCCTCGCGGCGGCGCCAATCATATTGCTCCGCCCAATACCCGCAGACGTCCCTGATCCAACCGAGCGGGACGCCCTGGCTCCAGTCGTCGACGAGCTCGGCCTCGGGCCAGCGGGTCCCGCGCAATCTCGACCTCAAATCGTCGAGGACATCCTCGCCGACCGAAATGCGATAGGGATGAATCTCATTGTCCATGGGGATCGCCATCATTCGAGGCCGTCAATCCGATCGCTCCGCGGCAGTAGGCATGTCCCTGCTTGTCAATTGGTGCTCAATTGGTGCGGCCCGGTCCGCGACGCGGCGTTTCAACGCAGGGTAGCCCGATCCATTGCCCGGCGGAAGTCCAGCCCTGGCAAGCGCTTCGGCGCATTTTCTGCACCGCACGTTCAATTGACAATGACTGTCCAGATCGGATTAGCTCGCGGCAACCGATATCCAGCAAGGCGCGAGCGAGTGCCCATGACCCATGCCCCGGCCTATGCCCCCCGCGGCGTGATTCCGGCGGTGTTGCTGCCATTCGACAACGATCTGTCGATTGACGAAGCAGGCTTTCGCAAGCACTTGCGCGACGTCAGCGCAACGCCGGGCATTTCCGCGATCACAGTCAACGCGCATTCGACCGAGGTCGCCTCCTGTACCTTCGAAGAACAGCGCCGCGTGCTCGACATCGCCCGCGGCGAAGTTGACGGCCGCATCCCCCTTGTCAACGGCATCTGGGCCGATGGCAGTCTGGAAGCTGCCCGCATCGCTCGCATGGCTACGCAAGGCGGGGCCTCGGCGCTGCTGGTGTTTCCGCCCGGCCCCTTCACGCTCGGCCAATCCCCGGAGATGGTGCTGGCGCATTTCAGGCGCATTGCCGACGCCACCGACCTCCCGCTGATCGTGTTTCAATACCCGTTGGCGAATGGCCAAGGCTATCCAAAGGATACGCTGCTGCGCCTATGTCACGAGGTCCCGTCGATCCGCGCCATCAAGGACTGGGTCGGCAATGTGCCCCACCACGAATGGCATATCCGAACGCTGCAAAACCTGCCGCGGCCGGTGAACGTACTGACGACCCACAGTTCATGGCTGTTTGCATCGCTGGTGCTCGGCTGCAACGGCCTGCTGTCCGGCAGCGGCAGCGTCATTCCGGATTTGCAGGCGCAACTGTTCCAGGCCGTCCAGGCCGACGATCTCGCGGAAGCGAGGCGCCTCAACGATCGCATCGAACCGCTGTCCCGCTGTTTCTACGCCGAGCCCTGGGCAAACATGCACAACCGCATGAAGGAGGCGCTGGTGCTGCTCGGCAGGCTGCCACGTGCCGTTGTGCGACCGCCGCTCGTCAAGCTCGGCGGCGCCGAGATCGCGCGCGTGCGCCAGGCCCTGGTGGAGTCCGGCCTGATCGACGAGGTGAGCAACAGCAGTGCGGCCTAGGCATTGCCACATCGACTAGCGCAATCCGTATTTCGGACCGGTGTCAAAAAAAAGCGAAACGGGTTTTCACAGGGAAGGGACGACAATGTTGGATCGAGAAAGCACGCTTGGCCCGCTGGGTTTGTCTTGCCTGCTGGTTTCACTGCTGGGCGTTGCGATCGAGCCCGCCCGGGCGCAGAACGCTGCGCCCGTCAAGCTTGGCATTGTCAGCTTCCTGACCGGACCCGCCGCCGCGCCGTTCGGCATCCCCGGACGCAATGGCGCCGAGATCATGATTGAGGCCATGAACGCCGGAAAGGTGCCGGCACCCTTCAACAAGGCGGGCTTCGGCGGGGGCAAGATCGAGGCCAAGTATATCGACGAGACCGGTTCGGCGGCCAATGTCGTCACCGAGTTTCGCAACCTCGTGCAGCGCGACCAGGTGGACGCCGTAGTCGGCTATGTCTCTTCCGGCAGTTGCCTCGCGGTCACCCCGGTCGCGGAGGAGCTCAAGGCGCTCACCGTGCTGTATGACTGCGGAACGCCACGCATCTTCGAGGAAAAGCCGCGCAACTACGTGTTCCGCGTCAGCCCGCACGCAACCATGGATAACGTCGGCGCCGCGCGCTATTTGCTCGCCAAAAAGCCCGATATCACCAGCTATTCCGGCATCAACCAGAACTACGCCTGGGGTCAGGACTCCTGGCGGGATTTCACCGGCGCGATGCAGGTGCTGGCACCAAAGATCACCGTGGACAAAGTACTGTTTCCAAAGCTGTTCGCGGGAGAGTACGGCGCGGAGATTTCAACGTTGCTGACGTCAAAATCTCAGGTGTTGCACACCAGCTTTTACGACGGCGATCTCGAAGCATTCCTCTATCAGGAGCAGGCGCGCGCGCTCGACAAGCGCATGACGATCATCGCAACCACCGGTGAAGCCGCGATCTGGCGGCTTCGCGACAAGATGCCGAACGGCACCATCATCGGGGGCCGCGGACCGAACGGCCCGCTCGCGCCCGACAGCGAATTGAACCGCTGGTTCCAGAAGATCTACTCCGATCGCTACAATGTTCCGCCGACCTATCCCGCCTATCAGATGGCGATGTCGCTGCTCGGCCTCAAGCTCGCCTATGAAAGGGCACAGAAGGGCGAGGCCAAGCCGACCACCGACGAGGTGGCGGCGGCGTTCAAGGGTATCGAGTTCGAAGGCCCTTCGGGCAAGGTCAAGCTCGCAATCGGCAATGGGCACCAGGGTATCTCGGAAACCGCTTACGGCACCTATCGCTTCAACAAGGAGAAGAACGAGCCCGAAATCGTCGATATCGTGCGCTTCCCCGCCGAATGCGTGAACCCGCCGGCTGGCATCAATGCCGACGACTGGATCAAGGAAGGCATGAAAGGCGCGAAGTGCTGAGCGACATCCGACCGGTTCGTCGTCCGACGGCCAGGGCCCCTGCCCCGCCCGGCTGCTCGGCCGGACTGTCGGGGTGCTGACCGCCTTCGCCATTCTGGTCGACGGCCTGGTCTATGCGGCCTACCTGTTCATCGTTGCCATCGGGCTCACGCTGATCTTCGGCGTCATGAAGATCCTCAACGTGGCGCATGGCTCGTTTTACACGTTCGGCGCCTACGGCGCGGCGACCGCCGTCGGCATCTATTTCGACCGCGGCCTGCCGGCCGCCGGCGGATTTCTCCTGATGGCTCTCTTCGCCATGGTCCTCGGGCTCGCGCTCGGTCTCATTCTCGAGCGCGGCGTCATGCGATTGGTCTATGGCAGGGACGAGGTGGTGATGGTGCTGGTGACCTACGCCGCTTTCCTGATCCTCGAAGACATCGTCATCCTGATCTGGGGCCCGGGTTCCTATGCGACCTATCAGCCGTTGCTCGCCGCCGGCAACACGGAGGTGGGCGAACTGATCCTGTCGAACTACGATCTTGGCCTGATCGTGGTGGCGGCGTTGCTCGCCATGATATCGTTCTGGGCGTTGAAATTCACCCGCTACGGACGGCTGCTGACCGCCGTGATTTTCGATCGCGAAACCGCCGCCGCGTTCGGCATCAATGTCAGGCTGGTGTATACCGTGACGTTCGTGATCGGCGCCATGCTCGGTGCGCTGGGAGGTGCGATCATGGCACCGAAGATCGCCGTCACCCTCGGCATCGGCGTCGAAGTGATCGTGCTCGCCTTTGCCGTCGTGGCGATCGGCGGCATGGGGTCGATCGAAGGAGCGCTCGTCGGCGCGCTCATCGTCGGGATATGCCGTGCGGCCGCGGTGCATCTGGTCCCGCAGATCGAATTGTTCGTCATCTATGGAGTCATGGCACTCGTGCTCCTGATCCGGCCCTATGGCCTGTTCGTGCGCGCCCAACCGAGAAAAATCTGAGATGACCCCGCACAGCCGGATCATCGCGAGTTCGGCTTTCCTGGCGGCAGCGGCTGCGGTCTTCGTGCTCCCGGACTGGATGATTTCGCTCGCCACCATTGCCTTTGCAAATGGCCTGGTCGTTCTGGGCTTGATCGTGCTGTGGCGGGCCGGGCTCGTCTCGTTCGGACAGGCGCTCTACTATTGCATCGGCGCCTATGCCGTGGCGCTCGTCGGCCGCTGGACCGGCATCACCGATGCGATCCTGTTGGTATTGATTGGCGGTGCCTGCGCCGGCCTCGTATCCTTCGTGGTGGGTTTCCTGCTGGCGCGTTACCGCGAAATCTTCTTCGCGATGCTCAGCCTCGCACTGTCCATGATCCTGTACGGCGTGCTGGTGAAGACCGAGTCGCTCGGCTCGACCGATGGCTTCAGCGTGATCGTGCCGACTTTTCTCGGCTACGCGCCGCACCAGGACGGGCTGTTGGCGGCGCTCTACTGGCTCGTGCTCGCGGTCTGCGCGATTGCCGCCTTGCTGGTCGACGCCTACTTCCACTCGGTGGCCGGTGCGCTGGCGGTTCCGCTGCGCGACAATGAAATACGCGTCGAGTTTCTCGGCCTGTCGGTATCCCGGCTGATCCATACCAAGCTCGTGATCAGCGGGCTGCTGGGCGGCCTGGGCGGCGCCCTCGCCGCCCTGGCGGTAGGCCATGTCGATCCCAACATGTCCTATTGGACGACCTCCGGCGAGTTCGTGTTCATCACCATCCTGGCGGGCGCGGGATCGGTCGGCCCGGCGTTCGTCGGATCGCTGCTGTTTGAATCGGTGCGCTCGTTCGCGGTCGCCATGCTCCCGCAGCTTTGGCAGTTGCTGCTCGGCTCGGTGCTGCTGTTGACCATTCTGTTCCTGCCGCAGGGGCTGGGCTCGTTGATCAGGCGGCTGCGCTGGCGCCGCGGGGTTGAGGCACCATGAGCGCGGCCATCCTCTCCGTCCGCGACCTCGGCAAGCGCTTCGGTTCGATGATTGCCGCGCGCGACATCACGGTCAGCTTGCCGGCGCAGCAGACGGTCGGCGTGATCGGCTCCAACGGCGCCGGCAAGACCACCTTCATCAACATGGTGACCGGCCACCTGCGCCCGACCCACGGCGCGATCCACTTCGAGGACCGCGACATCACCGGCCTGCCTTCGCGCACCATCAAGGCCATGGGCATTTCGCGCTCGTTTCAGGTGGCGCAGATATTTCCCTCGCTGACGGCATTCGACAACATCTGCGTCGCGGCGGCGATCGGCCATGCGCCGAAACATGTCATGGGCCACGTATGGACGCCGCTGCGCTCGCCGCAAGCCGTCGCGGAGGCGGAAACATTGCTCGACCTGTTCGCGATCAGGCGTTACCGCGATACGCTCGCGGTCACGTTGCCGCAGGGCGTGCGCAAGCTGCTGGACATCGGCATGGCGGTCGCAGGATCCCCACGCCTGCTGCTGCTCGACGAGCCGACCAGTGGCATCTCGATCGAAGAGAAATTCGACCTGATGCAGGTCATCATGTCCGCATTGCGCAACCGCAAGATCACCGTGCTTTTCGTCGAGCACGACATGGAGATCGTCGAGCGCTTCGCCGAGCGCGTGCTGGCGTTTTATGACGGCACCGTGATCGCCGACGGCACGCCGGCAGCCACGCTGGCCGACGAGCGCATTCAGACGCTGATCAGCGGTTCCAGGCCGAATGGCGCCAGGGGTGGCTTCGCCGATGTTTAGGGTCACCGACCTCAACGTGTCGATCGGACCTGTTCCGATCATCCGCAGCGCCTCATTCGCGCTCGAGGAGGGCGATTTCTGCGGCATGATCGGCCGCAACGGTTCGGGGAAGACCACGCTGTTCCGTTCCATCATGGGTGCCATTCCGGCCAGCGGCATGGCCAAACTCGGCGAGGTCGACCTGTTGAAGCTGCTGCCGCATCTGCGCGTCGCGCATGGCATCGGCTACATGCCCGAAGATCGCCGGCTGGTACCGGAATTCACGGTCGAGGAAAATGTCCGCCTGCCCGCGCTGTCGCTCAAGATGCGCGACGCCGATCGACGTCTGGACTGGATCTTCGGGCTGATGCCCGAGGTCGCCCAATTTCGTGCCCGATCCTCGCTTGAATTGTCGGGTGGTCAGCAGAAGATGGTCGCGCTCGCCCGCGCGCTGATGGCGGGAAGGCGCCTGCTGCTTTTGGACGAGCCATTCGAGGGGCTGGCCCCCGCGCTGGCGCGGCGATTGGGAGAAGTGCTGGCGAACCTGAAGACCGAGGGTATTTCCATCCTTGTTGCCGAATCCAACGAGGTGCACGTCGTCGACCTGCTGTCGCGCGCCTTTCGAATCGAGCGCGGGTCTGTAAGTCCGGCCTGAACCAATGCCGAAGCCTGCTCCGTCAGGCCGGCGTTTGCGAGGGAACTCACGGCGCTCCGGTTCCCGCCATTTTGGTCATGACGGCTACCAAGGCGGAGACGTGAACGGCGAGCTGGCTATCTCGAATGATCGCGCGGATGAAAATTTTCAATCAGTCGCAGCAATACGCGTGCTCCCGCATCGGCGTCCGCGAGGTCGACGTGCTCGTCGGGATGGTGACTGATGCCGCCGCGGCATCGCACGAAGATCATTCCGACGTCGGCGACATCAATCATCGCCATGCCATCGTGCCCGGCCCCGCTCGGCAATTCAAAGACGCGATGACCCTCGCCTTCGATGGCCGCAGAAATCTGTTGCCTGAGCCAAGGCGCGCAAGGAACCGTGCGGTTTTCGTGCGTCACGTCGATCTGTAGTCCGAGCTGCCGACGCCTGGCGATCGCTTCGATGCGCCGGACCGCCTCAGACACCGCCTGCTTGCGGGCCATGTCGGTAGGCGCCCGGATATCGATGGAGAAGGACGCTTGTCCCGGAATGACATTGGTCGCGCTTGGCACCGCGTGGATATATCCGACCGTTCCGACCAGGCCACCCCGATCGCTGCGGCAAACCTCCTCGATGCTGCCAATGCATTCCGCGGCACCTGCCAGCGCGTCGCGCCGCAACGCCATGGGGACCGTGCCGGCGTGACCAGCCATACCGGTCAGCGCCACGGCAAGCCGCGTCGCGCCCGATATCGACGTGACCACTCCGACCGGCAGATTTTCCGTCTCGAGCACCGGCCCTTGTTCGATATGGAGCTCGACATAGCCCAGCAGCTCTCGGCCGCCGCGCGCCGCAGCCCCGATGTGCCGGGGATCGAGACCGAACTGAATCAGGGCGTCACGCATCGACAGCCCGGCCGCGTCCTTCGCGGCGAGCGCACCTTCATCGAAGGTACCGGCCACGGCGCGGCTGCCGAGCAAGGTCGATGCGAACCGGATCCCCTCCTCGTCGGCGAACCCGGTAACTTCAACGGCAAATGGCAGGTGTCGCCTTCTTCGGTGCAGATCGTCCACACAGGAGATGGCCGTGATCAGTCCGAGCGGCCCATCCCATCTGCCGGCGTCGCGCACGGTGTCGTAATGTGACCCCAGCATCAAACAGGGCAACCCCGGACGATCGCCCTCATAGCGGCCGCAGACATTTCCGATCGCATCGAGATGCGCGCTCATGCCGGCTTCACGCATCCAGGCCAAAAGCTGTTCGGCGGCGGCGCGATGTTCGGGACTGAGAAAGATCCGTTCCAGGCGCGTCGGATCCGCCGAAATCGCGGCAAGCTGATCGATCCGTCTCACGATCGTCCTGCCGAGCAAGCAATCGTCGCGTCCGCTAACTTCAGCCTTCATCGCTGCCGCTCTTCGGCCAGATGCGCGAGATTGGCATGCCAATGCTGTGCGATCTGCAGCCGAGTCGGCACCCATACCCGGTCATGGTTCATGACATAGTCGAGAAACCGCGCCAGGGCGGCGGCGCGTCCGGGCCTTCCGACCACGCGGCAATGCAGGCCCACCGACATCATCTTGGGCGACGTCGCACCCTCCGCATAGAGCATGTCGAAACTATCCCTGAGATAGCCAAAGAACTCGTCGCCGCCGCCAAAGCCCTGCGCGTTGACAAACCGCATATCGTTGGCATCGAGACTGTAGGGAATGATCAGATGAGGTCCGGCCGGCCCCTTGATCCAGTATGGCAGATCGTCGGCATAGGAATCGCACGAATACATGAAACCACCGGCTTCCATAACCAGTCTCACCGTGTTGATGGAGGTGCGGCCGGTGTACCACCCGCGCGGACGTTGCCCGGTTACCTCCGTATGAACCCGGATCGCATCGGCGATCTCCACCCGTTCCTCCGCCTCCGACATGTCCTTGTGCTCGACCCACTTCAGACTGTGGCTGGCGATGTCCCAGCCGGCTTCCTTCATCGCTGCGACAATTTCCGGATTCCGTTTCAATGCGGTCGCGACACCGAATACCGTCACCGGCATTTTTCGCCCGGTGAACAGCCGCCACAACCGCCAGAAGCCCGCGCGTGAGCCATATTCGAACATCGATTCAATATTGGCATGGCGTTGTCCCGGCCAGGGTTGCGCCCCCAATACGTCGGATAGAAACGCTTCCGACGCCCGATCCCCATGCAAAATGTTGTTTTCGCCGCCCTCCTCGAAATTGACCACGAACTGCACCGCGACCCGTGCATCGCCAGGCCAGCGCGGATCAGGCGTGTCGCGCCCATAGCCACGGAGATCACGCGGGTACCCTGCCTCAGCCATCGATGGTCCGACGCATTTCAGGCGGCCTCGAACCGGATCTTCTGCGCGCCCTTCCAGAGCACGGTCATGCCGAACGTGGGCAGATATTCGAGACCCGACGTCAGGGTAATGAAGTGGTTGCCGGCAAGCTGGCCCACCTTGCTGGCGAAATGCACGCCGCCATAGGCCAGCAGGATTTCCGTTTCGCTGATGCCGCCGGGAAAAAGAATGATCTGGCCCGGCGCGGGATAGCTGGTGTGGTTCTCGTACGACACACCAAAATCGAGATCGCCGAGCGGCATCCAGACTCCCTCGCCGCTCCAGCGGACGTGAATGGCCTCGCTCTCGAATGGCATGGCCCGGCGGAAAGCGGCGCAGGTCTTCGGCGCCAGTTGTTCCTCGAAACGAGCCTGGAATGTGAAGTCCCCGGCATGAACAATGAGCTGGCTCATCTATCGAATCTCGCGAAATTGCTGGGAAGGGTGGCGACGATGGAGATCTGCAACTGAAAGCCCTCTTGCGGAGTAGCAAAAAACGTCGCGCTGCTGGATAGAGGATTTGTACCACTGTGCAGGAGTCGTGGTACTGCGGCCGGCAGTGTCCGGGAACTCCGCTGCATGCGCAGCCTCCGATTCCCGCGTCAGCACCTTCGCCTCGGTCCGTTCCAACAAATCCGAGAACCGCATCCGTCGTACACCCTCGTGAATGGATGCCGTGCCCATCGTGCCCCCTTTGTTCCAGGGCATCAAAAACACGACACTTCACGAGCTACAAACAGGCGACAGATCACGCGCTACTGACACACCCAAATAGATGCACTTGACATACCGCTTAAGGTCGGTTTCACTCGCGCGGCGTATAAATATACCGCTTTTGGACCACCCACTGTAGAAAAAGCAGCGCGCACGGTGGATGGACCGGGGGGCCGCTCCGTTAAAAATGCGCCCGCGGCTGACGTTGCCCAGCAGCCATCAAGAAACATGGAGGAGAGAAACCGATGGAGTGGCGCCATGAGCATGCTCCACCAGACCCCGCCGAGCATGCCAACCCCGGCCTGAGCCAGATCGGGGTGGTGGCCTATGATGACGGTCTTGTCAGGGATGCTCTCATAGCCCGATGCGCAGCCGGCCTGGGCGCCGCAGGCTACCGGCTGGGCGGCGTTGTCCAGTCAAATGCGCCCCGGCCCGGTCGACGTCGGTGCGATATGTATGTGAGGGACCTACTCGGCGGCGGCGAAATAAAGATCTCGTTGGACCGTGGTGACCAAGCGAGGGGTTGCCGTCTCGATCCGGACGCTTTCGCACGCATCGACGCATGGATCGAGCGTGCGGTCCTCGAACGTGTCGATCTGCTGATCGTCAACAAGTTTGGCAAGGAAGAAGCGAGTGGCCGGGGACTGCGGGGGGTCCTTGCCGAGGCCCTGATTGCCGAAACCCCTCTGTTGATCGGTGTCTCCACCCAAAATCTTCGCGACTTTCTCGCATTCGTCGGGGGTTCAGCCACCGGTCTGGAGCCCGACATCGAAGCCATGACGGCTTGGTGCCGGAACGCTGTTGAACGCGGAGCTCAACATCGATTCCAGCTTCGGCCATCATCCGTGCTAGCATATGGCGACTGATGAACCGGCGGGTGCCCGATGGGTCTGTTTCGAGGAACGCAAAAGTGGTAGCGCTTGCTGCAGGGCCCATGTTCCTCCGACCGGACCTGTGCCTTGCAAGCGCGCGCCTTGCTCCCTTGGCGCAAACAGATGAAGAGAAGCGATGGATGATAAACAAATCCTCCAAAATGCGAACCGCAGCGCCACCCAGGCTGGCATGATCGCGCTCGCGTTTCAGGATTTTGCAGCCCAACTCATCAAGCATGTCCGCAGCGGATATCCCCTTGATGATATTTCCCTTGCCATTCTCCGCGACAACTGCATCCGCGCTCTGAAAAACTCCACGATGACCGGAATGTCCTTCGAGGAAGAGGCGGAAACCTTGAGGCAGGCGGTCGAAAACGCGGAAAAATTGCTCGATGGAGCAATAACGAGGGGAACGCAGACTTAACACTCGAGCGGTTCAGCCCGTTGCGGATTCGCCGTGAGCGGCGTGCTTGTTGCAACCTCGCGACAAAGCTGCCGGATTTGTCCAATCTCCATGACGATGCTATGAAATCAGCCGTTCGGTGAGGTCCTACGATGTCGCAATTGCGTCCGGAATACACTAGCAGCACGTTCGCCCGCGACTACGTCGGCAGGCAGACGGTCATTGAGCGTCTGACCAGTCTCTGTCGCTCCATCGTGAAAGAGGGCGCGCCGTGGGGCGTCTGCGTCACCGGCGAGCCGGGTTCGGGCAAGAGTGCGCTGTTGGGCGAGATTCTTCGCCGCATGAAGGAATCCGACGCTTTCGTTCTGGCGCACGCCGCCGGCGACGGCCCGCGGGCATCCTCGGTCGATGCGATGCTGCGGCGTTGGATCAACGAACTCGGCAGTGCGCTCGGCGCCGGCGAGGTTGACCTCGCCGAGAATGTCGACCCCAAGATACTCGATATGACCTTTGCCTCGCTGCTCGGGCGAATGGCGTCACAGCGGCGCGTCGTCGTCCTGATCGACGCGCTCGACCAGTTCAAAAAGACCGCGCGCGGAAGGTTTGCAACCTGTCTGCCTCGACCGTGGCCGGCCAACGCGCGGCTTGTCGCGACAGCCATTGCCGGCGGCGCCTCCAAAATGCTGGCTGAGCGTCCAGGCGTGGAAGCGTTATCGCTGGCGCCGCTGGACGCGGCAGAGGCGCGCGGCATCATCGACGGCATGGGCGACAGCCATCAACGCAAGCTCGAGCCGCCGGTGATCGATGCGCTGCTCGCGAAAAAACATGCAGGCGAGCCCGCGTCGGGCAATCCGTTGTGGCTGGTTCTCGCCGTCGAGGAACTCAACCTGCTCGACGCCGATGACCTTGCCCGCCTCCGAAATTCGATGCTCGACAGCGTCGAAGCCATGCCTGCGGATATTCTGCGCCTCTATCGCGCGACGTTCGATCGCGCGGCGGAACTGTTCGGCGCCGCCACTGTGCAGGCGTTTCTCGGCCTCATTGTCGTTAGCCGGGCGGGATGGCGCGAGAGCGATTTTCAACGATTGTTGCCGCTGGTAAGCGGTGAACCCTGGGACGAGCAGCGCTTCGCCGCACTGCGTCGCCTGTTGCGCGGCCAGATGAGCCCGCGTGGCGATCTCGCGCAATGGGATTTCAACCA
The DNA here is from genome assembly GCA_036273255.1 of Bradyrhizobium sp. Classification (GTDB taxonomy): domain Bacteria; phylum Pseudomonadota; class Alphaproteobacteria; order Rhizobiales; family Xanthobacteraceae; genus Bradyrhizobium. The sequence goes on along the minus strand of DASUIA010000192.1, from coordinate 24,511 downwards.
CGTCCAGATGCGGGCTGCCGCCCGCTCACGTCTCGCGGCGCTGCGTCTGTCGGAGCCGCAACTGCATCTGTTGATCGCCGATCACCTTCTGACGCTGGCGTCGGACGACCCGCTGCGCGCGACTGAAACCATGGTGCACCTGCTGGCGAGCAAGGACGACATCCGCGCTGGCCGATACTATGGCGATTCGTCGTTGAGCGAGGCAGAGACGCAGGGCGCGACGCGCGCGCTGGCCGATGCCATCATTGCGCCTGCGGCCGGCACTGCGGCGAGTGCAGCGCGAGACCTGGGTCGTTTGCTTGACACTGCCGATGATTCTGTCTGCGCACTTCTGGCAGAACGTTTCCTCTTCAATCTCGGCGACGCTGTTGAACACCACGCCCCTCTTGACGCCCGCTTGATCGTCTTGAACTCGATCGAACGAGCATTCCAGCGAATGCTTCGCACCGATCCCGGCAACGCCGGCTGGCAACGTGACCTGGCGGTGTTGCACGATCGGGTCGGCGACGTGCTGATGGCGCAGGGCAATCTCCCCGAGGCGCTGAAATCCTTCCGCGACGCCCTGGCGATCAAGGACCGGCTGGTGCGCGCCGATCCTGGCAATGCCGGCCGGCAGCGCGATCTGTCGATGTCGCACGAAAAGGTCGGCGGCGTGCTGGTGGCGCAGGGCAATCTCCCCGAGGCGCTGAAATCCGTCCGCGACGGACTGGCGATCAGAGACCGGCTGGCGCAGACCGACCTCGACAACGACGGATGGCAGCGCGATCTGTCGATGTCGCACGAAATGGTTGGCGACGTCCTGATGGCACAGGGCGACCTGCCCGAGGCCCTGAAATCCTTCCGCGACCAGCTCGCGATTGCCAAACGGCTGGCACGCGCGGACTCCGACAATGCCGGCTGGCAACGCGACCTGTCGGTGTCTTACGATCGTGTTGGCGACGTCCTGGTGGCGCAGGGCAATCTGTCCGAGGCGCTGGAATCCTTCCGCGACGGACTGGCGATCAGAGAGCGGCTGGCGCAGAACGACCCCGACAACCCCGGCTGGCAGCGCGGTCTGTCGGTGTCGTACGATCGTGTCGGCGACGTCCTGGTGGCGCAGGGTGATCTGCCCGAGGCCTTGAAATCCTTCGGCGAACAGCTCGCGGTTGCCGAACGGCTGGCGCGTGCCGACCCCGACAACGCAGCCTGGCAACGCGATCTTTCGGTGTCGCACGATCGTATCGGCGACGTGCTGATGTCGCAAGGCGATCTGAACGCGGCGCTGAAATCCTTCCGCGACCAGCTCGCGATCGCCGAAAAGCTGGCGCGCGCCGATCCCGGCAACGCCGGCTGGCAGCGCGATCTGTCGGTGTCGTACGAAAAGGTCGGCGACGTCCTGGAGGACCAGGGCAATCTGCCCGAGGCGCTGAAATCCTTCCGCGACGGGCTGGCGATCAGAGACCGGCTGGCGCGTTCCGACCCCGGCAACGTCGGCTGGCAGCGCGGCCTTTCGGTGTCGTACGATTGTGTCGGCGACGTCCTGGTGGCGCAGGGCAATCTGCCTGAGGCGCTGAAATCCTTCCGCGACGGACTGGCGATCAGAGACCGGCTGGCGCGCTCCGACCCCGGCAACGCCGGGTGGCAGCGCGATCTGTCGGTGTCGTACGATCGGATCGGCGGCGTGCTGGAGGCGCAGGGCAACCTGCCCGAGGCGCTGAAATCGTTCCGCGAAGGGGTGGCGATTGCGGATCGGCTGGCCCGCGCCCATCCAGGCGATCCCGACTGGCAGCGCGGTCTTGCGGTGAGCAACGCGCATCTTGCCGACGTCTATCGTCGATCCGATGATCCCGACAATGCGCTTGCTGCGCTGCGGCAGGGGCAATCCGTCATGAAGAAGGTGGTCAAGCTCTCGCCCGACCATGCCGGCTGGAAGAAGGATCTGGGCTGGTTCAACGAACAGATTGCGTCTTTGACAAAATAACGATCCGCGCATCTGCCGGGAGAGCGAGCTGCTGCAGCGTCCTCGACGATCTGATCGACGGCGGAGTTTGCCGCCCCGACCTTTGGATCGCTGCCCGCAATGGAGTTCCATCTAAGATCACATCGTGGTGCAAAACTGCGCGCCCCAGCAGCCGGCATCAGGCCGCACCATTGCACGACAAACATGCATCTGATATGCATGTGAGGATTGTGCGCGCCGACACCGCCACACCGGCCGTGATCGGAGCAGATCAAGGAGGGGGGTCGAGATGGCCGATTCTACGGGTTACGGCATTGTACTTGAGACGGTGCCGCCAGCGGAGATGGGAGCTGCGCTGGCTGCCGATGCCGCCAAGAAAGCTAAATTCGGCGCCATTCACCTCATCATTCGCGGCTTTTTATGCACGCCCTTTCTGGCCTATGGGGCCTGTGTGGTATTCGCCATGGTCGCCGCTGGCATACCGCTCGGCGCGGCCGGACTTATCTTCCCGGCTGGCTACGTCACGCTGAGCTTCCTCGGCCTTGAGATGGCAACCGGCAGTTTCGCGACGATGCCGATCGGCATGTACGCCGGAACGGTCACGCCGGGGCAGTTGGTTCGCAACTGGATCCTGACGCTGGCGGGCAACCTGCTCGGAGGCATATTCTTCGCCTGGCTGCTCTGGTTCTCGTTCACCTACGGGGGGGCCGTCAAGCCGAACGCCCTGCTCACCGTCATTGCCCACACCGCCGAGCACAAGGTCGCGTATAGCCAGTACGGCGTCATTGGCTGGTTCGCCGCCATCGGCATGGGTGTGCTGTGCAATTGGCTGGTTAGCCTCGGGTCGGTCATGTCCAAGTCCACGCGCAGCACCGTAGGCCGGCTGCTTCTGATGTGGATACCGGTCGGGATGTTCTTTGCGCTGGGCTTCGAGCACACCGTGGTCAACATGTGGCTCATCCCGACCGGTATCCTTTCGGGTGCCAACGTGAGCCTCTACGACTGGTGGGTGTGGAATCAGATTCCGGTCACCATCGGCAACATCCTGGGTGCGATGGTGCTAAACGGCACCCTCTGGTACTTCACCCATACTTTGCAGAAGGAATAGCGGCTCACCTCCATCGTTGGGATACAGCGCGCTGCCTTCTGCGTAAATCTAGCTTCTTGACGCCGGTTCCGACCTGCCTGACCTGACTCAGGGCAGGTCGCCGCCGTCTAGCCAAGAGCTCTTTGATAGGCCGCGGCGATGTCGCGGCTTTTACATGAATATTTTTTATATCTTTTCTTGTGCGCTGCGCTTGCATTGCCTAAAGTCGTACAACAATAGTATATAATGTGGCGGCGGCCGTTTGCTTCGGTCGAAGGCGGCGCTGAAGCTGCGTTGGTCGGATGACGGGCGCGCGGCCCCTCACGACGAGAATGAGGAAGCGAAGCTTTATCCGCTGCGCAAGCGCGACCAGCGGACATCTGAGATAGTTGGATTTGTCATTTCCAGGAGCGGCCGTGCCGGTTGTCGAGGCTAAAATTCCCATCGTGGAAGTCGATGTGACGGCCGATCCACCGGGCAACCCCAGAGTTTTGTGGATATCGTCGCTGGCGTTTTCGCTGGGCTTTGCGGTTTGGGGAATGTTTTCCGCGCTCGCCCCGTTTCTGATCAAGTGGTACGATTTCAGCGCCACCCAAGTGCTGGTCCTGGCTGCGATGGAGCCCTTTTTTGCGGCCGCCGTCAGCATCCCGCTCGGCATCTTGACGGACAAGTTCGGCGGCCGGAGAGTTTTCACGGCCTTGCTTTTGACCGTCACCATTCCCCTTTTCTCCGGGATCTTCGCCCACGGCTACTACTCCTTCCTGGTCCTGGGGTCGCTGCTCGGCCTCGGAGGTGCGAGCTTCGTGGTCGGCAACGCTCATGTCGCGTCCTGGTATCCCAAATCGAAGCAGGGTACAGCCCTCGGCATTTTTGGTTTGGGCAATATCGGAATCACCGTCGGCATGATGACCGTTACTTTCCTGATTACCCGCGTCCTGGTGGGCCCGGACGGCTGGCGCCTGATATTTCCGATCTTCGCCGTTGCTACACTGTTGATGGCGGCGGTTTACTGGTTTTTTACGTCCGACTCGCCGTACCAGCAGCACAAAGGCGTTTCGGTGCGTGAAATCATGGCCGTGTACCGTTCGGGCGCGGTTGTCTGGCTGGTGCCCTACCTTTACTGGGTATCCTTCGGCACCCTCACCTTCTTCGCGTCGGCGATGCCGATCTATCTGGTCGACCAATGGCATGTGGATGCCGTCCGCGCGTCCATGGTGTACGTTCCGCCGCTGGTGGTCTGCGTCGCTATCACCCGGCCACTGGGCGGCTGGCTGGCTGACCGTTTCGATGCCCTGAGAATCCTGGGCCGAATGTTCGGCATCATGGTCGTTCTGGCCTTGGTCATGGCCATGCAGATTTCACTGCACGTCGAGCTGTTCGCCATTTACGGGCTGGCGCTGCTGTCCGGCGCCGCCGCCGCAGCGGTCATCAAGCTGATCCCGGTCTACTTCCCCCGGCACGTCGGCGCGGTCAGCGGGTTGGCCAAGGCTGCCGGCGCGGCCTGCGGTTTCACCATGACCGTCACCCTGGCCGCCAGCAAGCAACTTCTGGGCGGCTACACCTTCGGCTTTGCCATCTGGGCGCTGATGAACGTTGCCGCGCTCTACATCTCACTTTCGCGCGTCGGCTTCGGGTCTGCCAAAGCGCACGTTGAAACCAAACCTTCGGGTGACGCCATCGATACGATGCCAGTCTATTCGAACATTGCCAGCGCCAAACCCGGCAAGATCGACGGTTAGATGAAGAAGTCAGGGCTTAGATCGTTGGTTGGGCTGTGCGTGCTCGCCTCCGCAATCACCTTATGGCTCACCATGACGCCAGCGCCCGGGGACGCCGCCCAGACTACGCCTGCCCAGGTGACGCCATCACCGCCCGCGTCGCCTCAGGCCGCCCCGCTATCGCCCATGCAGGAGAGCGCGCTGAAGCCGAAGGACAAGTTCAAGGAATGTGCGAATTGCCCTGAAATGATGGTGGTGCCAGCCGGGAGCTTCACGATGGGATCGCCGATCAGCGAACCCGACCACTCCGCCGAAGAAGGCCCGCAACATATGGTCACGATTGCTCGACAATTTGCAGTCGGCCGGTTTGACGTGACCTTCGAAGAATGGGATGCGTGCGCGGCCGATGGCGCCTGCAATGGCTACGAGCCCTCCGATGAAGGCTGGGGCCGTGACCGCCGACCGGCCATCAACCTTTCCTGGGACGATGCCAAAGCTTACGCCGCGTGGCTTTCCAAAAAGACCGGCAAGTTGTACCGGCTGCTCTCGGAGGCCGAATACGAGTATGCAACGCGCGCCGGGACGCAGTCAGCCTATCCCTGGGGGAGTTCCGTCGGCACGAAAAATGCCAACTGCCACGCCTGCGGCAGCCAATGGGACGCCAAGCAAACCGCGCCGGTCGGCTCGTTTGCCGCCAACGGGTTCGGTCTTTACGACATGGTGGGCAATGTCCGACAGTGGACGGAGGATTGCTACCACGACACCTACAGCGGCGCGCCGGCGGACGGCTCGGCTTGGATCGATGGCGCCAACTGTTTTCGCCGTGTTGTCCGCGGCGGATCCTTTCTGCTTGCTCCTGCCTTCCTCCGCTCGGCGAGCCGCTACTGGTTCACCGCGGACTACCGGCTGAGATACCTTGGTTTCCGGGTTGCTCGAACGCTTGCACCTTGAGTCGTCGCCGGTGAAGAACCCCTAAGAGCGAAGCACAGGGATCAGACTACTGACGAGGCTCTTGATGAGCCCAGCGAACGTCGTCGCCCAGGCCAGCAGGGCCACGTAAATGAACACGCCAGAAATGGGGAGCAGAAAGTCCAGCTTCATGGCGTGCGCCATCTCGAAGGTGCAGACGGTATACATGCCGAGCGGAAACACCGCACTCCAATAGATCGAATCGTATCTGAGCGGGAATTTCCTGTAGATATGCCGCCAAACGCCCAGGATGATGAGCATCGGGATCCACCAGGTTCCGGCCGCCCAAAAGAAGATCGTGAACCCCTTGAGAAAGGGGAGCAGCTCATCGAGAAACCACGCATCCGCGGCGTTCTCGATCAACAGCGAGCCCGCGAGCGTCGAGATCGCCATCGCGCCCATGTTGATCCAGTACGAAGGCACGAAATCGGCCGGCGAGAACTTGAAGAACATATAGCGATAGAAGATCAGCGAGATGATCGAGATATACGCCATGCCGCCCCACATCAGCGTCGACAGGGCGAGGAAATTGATGTGCAGACGGAGGGGCTGCTCGAAATGTCGCGCGAGCAGCGCGCTCAGGAGTGCGATGGATTGCGTCGAGACAACTGCAAGCAACCATCCCCCCGTAATCCCCTGATCGATCGCCGGCTTGGTCTCCTTTATCGTCAGATTGGCGAAAATCGCGTAGGTCAGGATGATCCAGAGGAAAATGCCGAAAATCCAGAGCCCCAAGGCGAGGTGATAGGCGCCCGCGAGTAACAGTTGATTTCCTATGACGCCCGTGGCGGCCACCGCAGATAGAAATCCGGGCCCCGACTGGTGATCGGTCAAGTCGTCAAGCAGGTCTTTGCGATAGTGCAGGAGCCGCCAGAACGTGAGAATCCAGAGCACCACGTACTGCACCGCATTCAGCCACAAAAGGACTGCGGCAATCCTGGGGAACCCCTCGCGGTCCGAGGCAATCGAGACGATCCCTGTGGCCATGACCAAGGCGAAATAGGACGGCGAGAGGTCCCGAGCTGCTTTCGCCAGCCAGTTCATGAACCGGGAGTTTCCACCCTGCCCATGAATTCGCCTGCCCAATTGCGCATCACCCGCTGGATCACCAAGTGCATCCAACCCACAGACTCCGGTGAACTAGAGAAGAATGCCGATCACGCCCCCGCCCGGCCGAAAGCCTGCGGGCGACGCTCAGGAGGGGCTGCTGGAGGCCATGCATAACGTTGTCAGGCCATTTGCGCAAATCATACCAGGTCGGTCCGCGCCAACGACAATCATGGTCGAGCGGCTGGCGCTCTCGCGTTCGAATCGAGGCAAGTCACTAGACTTTCCTCGATTCCGGAACATTTGTCGGAAGCCGTTACCGCGTTCTTTCACATTTGATCAATGGTCGGCGAAATGGACCTGGGCGAGCCAAGAAAGGGTCAGCTCTCGAGATCATCCTCGCGCCAGAGCATTCCTGCACGTGGTCTTCACGTGTGTCCATCGGTTTCCGATCGAAACCCATTCCGAGGCGTTAGTGGATGACCCCGGCGGTGCTCCTGGCAGGGTTGTTTCTGATGACGAGCTGATAGGGCCGCCACAGGTACCAGAACGGGAACATGATCAGATGTACCAGCCGCGAGAAAGGGAACAGCAGGATTACCACGAACCCGTTGAGCATGTGAGCCTTGACTGCCCACGGCAAAGCCGAGACGTAGTGCGTCTGCGGATTCAGGCTCACCAGCGAGATCAGCCATGGCACGGCCGTGTCGACGTACCAGTCAGCGCCCCAGCGGTAGTTCAGCGACACATAGAAGCCGAGAGCCACCTGCACGAGCAGCGCGAGCAGCAGCAGCCCGTCCATCGGGCTCGTCACGGCGAGGATGCGCGGGGTCGTGAAGCGGCGCACGATCAGTACGCACAGCCCGATCAGCGCGGCCAGCCCGAACGCAAAGCCAATCAGCTCGACCGTGTACAGGACTCCCGGCGTAGCTGTGAAACTCGACCACATGCCGGGAATGAGGAACCCGATCATGTGCGCGAGCAACACCACGACGATGCCGTAGTGCCACGGCACCGAACCCCAGAACAGACGGCGGTTTTCCAGAAGCTGCGAAGACAGCGTGGAGTATGAGAAGCGGTTGGCGCGGTAGCGATAGACCCCGCCCGCGATCGCCAGCACGATCGCCACATATGGAAAAGCCACGAACAGAATAGTGTCGTTCATTGCACCTGCCTCCTCACGCTCGCCAATCCAGCAGGTCGTCAGCCGCGACCTCAGCAAGTGGCTTGAAAACCTTGAAATGTTGACGTCCGGCCTGGGTCCAGAACACGACATGCGTTTCGACCGGCGGACACCCTGGATCGGAACAGGGGAGTTCCGACACCATGATGGTCTCTTCGTCGTCGAGGCTGAAGCGCTCGCGCGTCCAGCCAAGAACGCGTTCCTGCTCGGCAGTGCGGTCGACGCCCTTCTGTGTCATGCCTTCATGCAGCAGCAGACGCAGTGCGTCGAGCGCCTGATGGTAGGGGTGCACGCGCTTTTCGACTTCATCGATATCGTAATCATCGCTCATCGCCAGCAGGAAGCCGCCCTCGAGGGTGTCCCCGCTTTGCCCTTTGAGCTGCTTGCGGTCATCGGCCTTGTCCTGGCCATTGAGCTGCTTGCGCGCCTGGCGCGCCATGTCGTTGCGTTGCCTGCGATCTTCGCGCTCGTCGAGCTTCGCGCGTTCGATGCCGGTATCACCGTCGATATCGGCATGCCCGTGTTGGTGGCCCTCGGTTTCAGGCTTGGTCGTCATGCGCTCGAGCGCGGGCAACAGCCCCTTGGCCAGCAGGTCGTCGACGTCGTCGCTCTTGCTCTCGGCGGCGTAGCGCAGCACGACCGACAGCCGGTCGGGAATTTCGTCCGGGCTCGCCTCGAAGCCCTCGGCGCGATAGCTCTTCTTGAGCCCGACCAGGAAGACGCTGCGCTTGTAGTTCTCGCCGAATAGCTGATAACCCACATAGGGATGGCAGATGGAGTTCAGGTCGAAGAATCCGCTGTAAACCTCCTGAAGCTTGCCGAGCGGGTTCTCCTCGGCAAAGTCGCGAAAGTTCTTCAGCAACTTGGCCGCCTGCGGTTGCACCGAGCCGATCAGCGCGGCGCATTCTTCCGTTTTGCGAGCCAGTCCCGGAGCGGGATAGTCGAGGATATCCGCGAACAGCGCCAACACCTTGGTGCGGTTCGCATAAAGAACTTGTGCGCGATGCGAGAAACGACTCATGGGCCTCTGGGCAGATTAGCGTGACAGCCGACACCGGCCTCGCCTTTGCGAGGCCGGCGGTTGGGCGAGATATGGTCGAGCACCGGAAACCTGGGCTCGACCGCGGTCTCGCGTTCCGCGTTGCGATAGCCGGCTTATGGCCCTCTGGCAGGATCCGTGTGGAAGCCGACACCGACCGCGCCCTTGCGAACCGGGTAGTTGCGCGAGACCGGATCGAGCACCGGGAACAGCGCATCGACGCCCGATTCGCGTTCCATCGGGGGAACCACGAAGCGCTCTTCGAAGGTCGGCATCGAAGTCAGCCGCCAGATCGCCTCTACCTCCTCCGCAGTGGTCTTGCCTTCGGTGAGCGCCCGTTGCACCTCTTCCTCAGGTATGTCCTTGACCTTCTTCGAGCGCATGTAGACACGCACCGCGACCAGCTTGCGATAGACGTCGCGGATGATCTCTTCATTGCCTCCCGACAACAGGCTCGCCATATAGCGCAGCGGGATACGCGATCTTTCGAGCGAGCTCATCAACGGCCCCAACCTCGCCTCTGCGGCAACGTTGTCGTACACGCCGTTTTCCACCTTGGCGAGCACCGGCCCCAGCGGCGGCACGTAGAAGAGCATCGGCAGGGTCCGGAACTCCGGATGCAGCGGCAGCGCCAGTCCCCACTTCTTGACGAATTGGTAGACGGGCGATTGTTGCGCCGCGGTGATCTTCGAGTCGGGAACCCCACTCGCCTTCGCGGCAGCGATCACCGCCGGATCGAACGGGTCCTTGATGATGTCGCGCTGCGCCATCACCAGCCGGTCTTGCGGCGCCATGGCCGTCTGCTCGATGGCATCGGCGTCGTAGAGCACCAGGCCGATGTAGCGGATACGTCCCACGCATGAGTGGAAGCATGCCGGAGGCTGCCCGCTTTCGAGGCGCGGATAGCACAGGATGCACTTCTCGGCCTTGCCGGTCGACCAGTTGAAGTAGGTCTTCTTGTAGGGGCAGCCCGAGACGCACATGCGCCAGGCACGGCAACGTTCCTGGCTGACCAGCACCACGCCGTCCTCGCCGCGCTTGTAGATCGCTCCCTGCGGGCAGGCCGCCACGCAGCCCGGATTGAGGCAGTGGTTGCAGATACGCGGCAGATAGAAGAAGACGGTTTGGTTGATCTCGTTGATCTGGCGCATTTCCTCGTCGGAGGCGCCGTCGAAATTCGGGTCGTTGTTGGCGTAGACCTGCGAGCCGCCGAGGTCGTCGTCCCAGTTCGGGCCCGCCTCGATGGTGTCCATGTACTTGCCGGTAACCATCGAAATGGCGCGCGCGGTGGGCTGCTGCTCGCCTTCGGGCGCGTTGAACAGGTTCTGGTAGTCGTAGGTCCAGGGCTCGAAATAGTCGTCGAGCGTTGGCAGATAGGGATTGTAGAAGATGTTGCTCAGCGTGCCCCATTTGCCCTGCAGGCGCAGCCGGAGGCTCTTCTCCCTCTTCCCGTCGACCATCCAGCCGCCGCGGTATTTGTTCTGGTCCTCCCAACGTGTCGGGTAGCCGGTACCCGGCTTGGTCTCCACGTTGTTCCAGTACATGTACTCGGTGCCCTTGCGGTCGGTCCAGATGTTCTTGCACGCGATGCTGCAGGTGTGGCAGCCGATACATTTATCCAGGTGAAAGACCATCGAAACTTGAGATCGGATGTCCATGTGTAGTCTCCTTCGTTCCTATGGCTTCGAGCTTGTAGCTTCGTTCTGATGGTTTCGTGCCTATGCGTTGCCGATTCCGCCGTTGTGCGCGGGCGGTTCCGGCGCCTCGCCGTTACCCGGTTTACGTCGCGACTCGAGCGTCGCTCGCGCGGCAGCGAGCGCAAGGCCGTCGCCCATGCCGGCCAGGACTGGATTGGGCGGGCTAGTCCCCGGTAACGTCGCGAAGTCGCGTACCGCTACCACGCTGACCTCGAACTCGAGCGTCATCCCGGCGAGCGGGTGATTGGTATCGACCACCACGTAACCGTTGTCTTCGTCGACCTCGGTGACGATCACGCTCTCCACGCGGCGGTCATCATCGCTACGCGCGAGAAAACACATCCCGGGCTCAATCTGGTCTACCCCGCCAAACGTCTCGGCGGGCACCCGCTGCTGCAACTCCTTGTCGCGCTCGCCATAAGCATCTTCGGGCGGCAGCGTCACCTCGAAGCGCTCGCCCTCTACCCTGCCATCAAGGGCGCGTTCGAGGGCGGGCAGCAGCCGCCCGCTGCCGTGTTGATACTCCAGCGGCTCGTCGCCCCACACCGCCGAACGGATGTGGCGAATCGTGCCATTGGTGCGCAGCGTGTAGTTGAAAGTCACGTACTTTCCGTTGCTGACCTGCGCCGGCAGGCGGAATTCCGCCGGCGCAACTTCATGCTCATGCTCATGGTCATGGTCGTGGTCGTGGTCATGGTCATGGTCATGCGAATGAGTCGGGGGAGCACCTACCATTCCAGCTTCTCCATCTTACGCACGACGCAATGGGTATCTCGCGTCATGATTCCGGTGGGACCCCAGTAGTTGAAGGCGTAAGTGAACTGCGCGTAGCCACCCGCCATGAACAGCGGGTTGATGCGGACACGCGTCAGGCTGTTGTGGCCGCCGGCGCGCTTGCCGCGCTCCTGCGATATCGGGATGTACACCGTGCGTTCGACCGCGTGGTAGTACATGCAGGTGCCCGGCTGGATTCGGCGGCTGACATTGGCGCGGGTTACCACCACGCCGTTGTCATTGTAGACCTCGACCCAGTCGTTGTCTTCGATGCCTACCCGCTCGGCGTCTCTGTCGTTGATCCATACCGGATCCATGCCGCGCGACAGCATTAGCATACGGTGGTTGTCCTTGTAAGTGGAATGGATGTTCCACTTGCCGTGCGGTGTAAGGTAGTTCAATACCAGCGACCGGTCATCAACCCGGCTATTCCGGATGTCGCCGGTCTTGCGCGGGTGCAGCCTGGGTTTGTAGGTCGGGATGTGCTCGCCGAAGTCGAGGTACCACTGGTGATCGAGGTACAGCGATTGCCGGCCGGTGAGCGTACGCCAGGGTACCAACCGCTCAACGTTCATGCACCAGGCCGAGTAGGCGCGGCCGTCGTTGGTCATGCCGGTCCAGCACGGGCTGGTGAGAATGCGCCTCGGCTGCCGTGTGAGGTCGTAGAACGTCACGGTATGAGCGCGCGTCGGCTCGGCAATATCGACGAGCGGGAGGCCGACGTGCTCCTGTTCATGGTGGAAGGCCTGATAGCAAACCTCGCCATTGGCCTCCGGCGCGGTTGCCAGAATGGTATTGGCCGCGTCCAGCACGTCCTCGAGACTCGGATACCGTTTGCCGCCCCACTGGACACAACGCATGTGCCTCGGGTCGGGCATCGGCTGTATCGGATTCTCAAGCATTTGGTCGTACTGTCTCTTGATCGGGATCTGCACGCCGACCGCAGAGATGCCTTCCTCCCGCGCACGCGGCCCGAACGAGATGAACTTGTTGTACAAGTTCGCGTAGTCGCGCTCGACCACCCGAAGATGCGGGAAGGTCTTGCCCGGCACCGGCTCGCACTCGCCCTCGGCCCAGTCGAGGATCTCCGGCTGCGCCAGTTCGTCAGGCGTATCGTGTATGAGCGGAGTGCAGGTAATGTCCCGCATCGGTCCGGGAAAGACGAGCGGCGCCATTTCGCTGACCTTCTTCGCGAACAGCTTGAAGATCTCCCAGTCCGTCTTGGATTCCCATACCGGCGGCACCGCTTGCCCCAGCACGTGCAGGAACGAGTGCAGGTCGGTCGTGTTGAGGTCGTTCTTCTCGTACCAGAACGCCGCCGGAAGCACGATGTCGGAGTAGAGCGACGAGGTATCCATGCGGAAGTTTAGGTCGACCACCAGGTCATACTTTCCGCGCGGTGCCGTATCGCGATACTTCACCCTGTTGGTCTTGCCCCGGGCCCGATCCTCGGCGATGGCGTTGTCGTGCGTTCCGAGGTAATGGCGCAAGAAGTACTCGTGCCCCTTGGCGCTCGCCTGGATCGCGTTGCCGCGCCAGATGAACCATACCCGCGGCCAGCTCTCCTCAGCATCGGGATCATCGATCGCAAAGCTCAACTTCTTGTTTTTGATCTGCTCGACGACGCTCGAGACGACGTCGGCGTCGGTCTTCGCGCCGGCGCGGTCGGCCTCGGCCACGACGTCGAGGGGGTTCTTGTTGAAGTGCGGTGTGAAGGGCATCCAGCCCATACGCACCGCCTTTGCCTCGAGGTCTATGGCATGACCCTTGGCCCAGTGCGGGTTCGGAGCTGTCTTGGCGTATTCAGTGAACTCCTGCTCATAGCGCCACTGACAGCTATGGGCGTAGTGCCAGGTGGACGACTGCACCACCCGCGGCGGCTTGCTCCAGTCGAGCGCCATGGCGATCGTATTCCAGGGCGCAACGGGAGCCAGCTTTTCCTGGCCGACGTAGTGGTTGATGCCGCCGCCGTTGACTCCGCAGCAGCCGCACAGGATCAGCGCAACGGTGGCCGAGCGGTAGCAGAGATTGTTGTAGTAAAAATGGTTGGCGCTGGCACCCACGATGACCATGGACTTGCCGAAAGTGAGCTCCGCGTTGCGGGCAAACTCGCGCGCGAACCTGATCGCGGTCTCGCGGCCGATGCCGGTATGACGCTCTTGCCACGCCGGCGTGTAAGGAGCCTCCGGGTCGTCGTAGCTCGCCGGGTAGGCGCCGTCGAGGCCGCGGCTGTGGCCAAACTGGGCCATCAGAAGGTCGAAGCCGGTGGTGACGACAACCTCGCCACGGTCGGTGGCGAGACGCTTTACCGGTACGCCGCGCGAAAGCGTCTTGTCGGCGACGAAATCGTCGAACCCGACCTGGACGACAGCATCCGATTGATCGATGAAGCTCAGCACTGGATCGATGGGACTGTTGTCCAGGCTGTCCTCCGGGGACAGGTTCCACTTGCCATGGGTGCTACCCCAGCGATCGCCAACCTGGCCCTTGAGCACGCGCGGCTCGCCGCTCTTGGCATCGAGCACCAGCATCTTCCAGTCGCCGTTTTCGACGCCCTTGTAACGCTCCAGATGCTTGGCGCGCAGCAACCGCCCCATGCGGTAAGCCTTTCCATCGGGCACCAGCTCGACCAAGAACGGAAGATCGGTGTAGCGCTTGATGTAGTCGACGAAATATGGGACCTGGCGATCGAGGTAGAATTCCTTGAGGATGACATGATTGACGGACATCCACAGCGCCGTGTCCTGTCCCGCCTGGATCGGGATCCACTCGTCGGCGTATTTGGCGACCTGGTTGAAGTCCGGCGCCAGGACGACGAACTTGGTCCCCTCGGTGCGCGCTTCCGAGATGAAGTGCACGTCCGGGGTGCGGGTCATGTTCAGGTTCGCAGCCATCGAGACGACGAACTTGCTGTTGTACCAATCCGCGCTCTCACAGACGTCGGTCTGGTCGCCCCAGATTTCCGGGAACGATGTCGGCAGGTCGGCGTACCAGTCGTAGAAGCTCATGTTCACGCCGCCGAAGAGCTGCAGAAAGCGTGAACCCGCCGCATAGGAACACATCGACATCGCCGGGATCGGCGAGAAGCCCATCACCCGGTCCGGTCCCCATTTGTGCGCCGTATACAGAGCGGCGGCAGCGACCAACTCAACCACGTCGTCCCATTTGGCGCGGCGGTAACCGCCTTTGCCGCGCGCCTTCTGGATGCGCGAACGCTTTTGCGAGTCCCCGACCAGATACGCCCAGGCCTTGATCGGGTCGGAATTCTTCTCTTTTGCTTCGCGCCACAGGTCAAGCAGTGGGCCGCGCACATAGGGATACTTCACCCTGATCGGACTGTAGACATACCACGAGGCAGAGATGCCGCGCTGGCAGCCGCGCGGTTCATAGGGCGGCAAGCTGCGCTCGAGCAGCGGATAGTCAGTCTGCTGCATCTCCCAGGTGATGATCCCGTCCTTGACGTAGATCGCCCAGGAGCAACCGCCGGTGCAGTTGACGCCATGCGTACTACGTATGACGTTGTCGTGCGACCAGCGATTGCGGTAAAACTCTTCCCACTTGCGTTCCTGGGGATTAACTAGGTCGAGTATCCAGCTCATCAGTGTCTCCTCGGTGCCTTCGAGCGGCGCAGCGTGTATTTCTCGCCCGATTTAAACCTACCCATCCAGCCGTCGGCATACGGACCCGCAAACCAGCCGCCGTGATAAGGACCGGCATTTCCGGTGGTGGGGGTGGCCATCATTGGACGCCGAACCCCGTATTTCAGCCGGTTCTGCCACCTGAAGCCCGCGATCAACAGCAAGATCACAGCACCCAGCACAGTGAAACCAAAGAGTTGCCATACATCCGACGCCGAGCGTTGGCTCAGCCCCGCCTGACCGGCAAGGAAGGCGACCACGTTCGCGCGCTCTTCGGGTGTCGGCGGGCGCGGTGACCATACCGCCTTCATGGTGGGCGTGGGCAAGCCGGCGATGAAGCCGTTGACCCCGGCCGCTCCGCCGAAGCGCGTGGCAACCGTGGTCAGGTCGGGCCCAAGCTGGCCGCCGCCCAAGGCGCCGATGCCGCCCGTGCTATGACAGGCCATGCACGGCGGGCCGCCGTTCTGAAAGCGCACCGAGCCGGTAAAAAGAGCTTTGCCCGCGTCGGCGTCACCCTTGGGGGCCGGTGCGGCCGCGGCTGCCGGCGCAGCGGACTCCGCCGCACCACCGCCCGACGCGGTAGTTGCCAGATAAGCGAGGAGGTTGTCGACGTCGCCCTTGCTGAGCCCGAGGTTCGGCATCTCGACGTCATGGTATTCATGCAGCAACTTGACGGCGTACTCGTCTTTCTTGCCGAGCACCGCATCCGGCGCCGTGATCCATTGCTCCAGCCAATCGTGCGGACGCCTCGTGGTGACGCCCTTCAGGTCCGGGCCAACAAGGGGACCCTGGCCAATGGTGTGACAGGCCGAACAAGTCTTGTCTTGGAATAGTTGCTTGCCTGCCGCCGCATCCGCGGCGTTCGCCGCGGTCGGCAGCGCGGTCCATATGGCTGCGGTCGTTGCTAGCGCAACAATGAACGGCAATCGCCAGGTCGCAAGGAGCTTCTCGCTCATATTCCCCTCATCCTTGGATCCACATGATCGGAAGGGCGGCTATTCAAGGCTCGGCTACAGACGCTTCCCGCTCATGATCCGCCGTTCTCAATCCACATGATCGGCGGCGGCATGCAAACGCTAGACTAATTTTAAAAAACTGCAAGGGCGCCGGCCCCACAAATACGTATTTTTTTCGCATCTTATGCAGCGACCGACGGCCGCATGATCTGCGCCGCGCTCTCGCGTGTTCGCCGCGCGTGAACGCCCCGAGGATCGGCGCGGCGCAGATTGCAATTCCCGCTCAGCTACTTATTAGCTCATCGCACTGCGGAAGAATGTCCGGGGCGAACCACGACCGAACTGATCTTCTGTAGCAGATGCGTCGATGATCGAGGCCTGTCCACCCGAACATTGCTGCCTCGCTCGGCCGCTCGAACCGATTCCACGCGCCTTCCCGCAGCGCTCTCCGGGTGATGAAACAGCGCTTTCAGAAAACAGCAGACCGCTGCGGCTCTTCGCCGCGTCGCAGTAGCGATCCAACAAACTGCGACCCCTTCAGTTCCGTCATATCCGGCACTCGCCGGCGTTGCGAATCGGTCAGCATCAATCACGTTGAATCCCAGCATGGAATCCTCAATCATGTACCCGGGCAAATTCGTCCCCACGCAGGAGAACAACATGGCTAAGACGCAATTTCCGGCGCTCCTGAAGGACCATGCGAGCCCTGGCGGTCTTGGGGTTGGCGATGTGGAAGTGGCGCGATTGAAACTGCTTCAGGCATCCTCGCCCGAGCTTACTGAATTCGAAAGCGCGAGGCAGGGCCAGTTCTGGCACAGCCTGATCGATGAACCTGTCGGATCGACCGTTCGCATTTGCCCGATTTTCATCCATTGGCGCTTTGTCTTGTGGCGTCCGCGGGAGGCCGGCGGCGGCATTCTTGCTCGAGCCGACGACAGCAAGCATTGGACGCCCGCCGACTCCGAATTCACCGTCAAGCTCGAGAGTGGCCGCGAGGTGACATGGCGGACTGCCCGCACGGTGGCAGCATCGGGTCTCAATAAACGGGGCAGCTACGATCCAAGCGATCCGAATTCGCCGCCCGCTGCTTCGCGCATGTATTCGATCGTATGTTCCTTTCCGGACCGGCAGGATTTGCCCCCCGCGGTGGTGATATTGCAGCGCACGGCAGTCAAGGTGGCAACCAAGCTGATCGATCAATTGAAGGTCCTGCGCGCCCCTTCTTTTGGCGTGATATTGGAAATGTCCTCGTTGAAAGAAAAGTCGCCATCCGGCGAGATCTACAACTACGCCTTTGAGATTGGCGGACCGGTGGAGGACAAGGCGTTCTATGGCAGGAATTTTGCGCAGTACCGCCGTCTGATCGAGCGGGGCCTCAAGGTGAAGGACCTGGAGGGTGCGCAGGACGACTAGGTCAGTAGCACTGAGGTAATCGTTCATCTCGAAAGACGAACGAGAGATCAAGCGACGGATCGACGAGACGGCCAATATGTGGCGCCCGACCGGTTCCGACCTGTCGCCGCAATGCGGTTGCACCTCAACCGAGAACCGAGGACGACAATATTTGGATTTGCCGGGGACGAGTACGCGGCGAAGCTTCGGATGGTCGTGGAGATAGTCGACGAAGTTTGGGGACGGACGCGGTCACTCCGCCGGCAGCACGCTCGGTTTGAACTGCAGGCGCAGGCGCCCCCAGACGTCGACCAGCGCGTCGGCGAGCGTGTCAATGAGCGCGTCGTCATGAAACGGACTCGGCGTGATGCGCAGCCGTTCGGCGCCCTTGGGTACCGTCGGGTAGTTGATCGGCTGGATGTAGACGCCGTGGTCGGCGAGGAGCAGATCGCTCGCCTGTTTGCAGCGCTCGGGATCGCCGACGAAGACCGGAACGATGTGGGTCGGGCTCAACATCACCGGCAGCCGCGCGGCGGAGAGCACGGCTTTGGTGCGCGCGGCACGATCCTGATGCCGTTCGCGCTCCCAGCTTGACGATTTCAGGTGCCGGATCGCTGCGGTCGCGGCAGCGCAGACCGAGGGCGGCAGCGCCGTGGTGAAGATGAAGCCGGGCGCATAGGAACGCACGGCGTCGATCAGCGCGGAAGAGGCGGCGATATAGCCGCCGAGACAGCCGAACGCCTTGGCGAGCGTGCCTTCGACCACGTCGACGCGCCCCGCAGCGCCGTCGCGTTCGGCGATGCCGCCGCCGCGCGGCCCGTACATGCCGACCGCGTGCACCTCGTCCACATAGGTTATGGCGCCGTACCGCTCGGCGAGATCGCAGATGGCGTTTACCTGCGCGACGTCGCCGTCCATCGAATAGAGGCTCTCGAACACGATGAGCTTGGGCCGCGCCGGAGCGGCAGCCGCGAGCAGTTCCTGCAGATGCGCCATGTCGTTGTGGCGGAAAATCTGCTTCTCGCAGTGCGCCTGGCGCACGCCCTCGATCATCGAATTGTGGTTCAAGGCGTCCGACAGAATGAGACAGTTCGGCATTAGCCGCGCGAGCGTGGAAATGCCGGTCTCGTTGGAAACATAACCGGAGGTAAAGACCAGCGCGGCTTCCTTGCCGTGCAAATCGGCGAGCTCACGCTCCAGTTCGACCAGAGGATGATTGTTGCCGGCGATGTTGCGGGTGCCGCCGGCGCCGGTTCCCATCCGGGTCGCGGTCTCCACCATGGCGTCAATGACTTTCGGATGCTGGCCCATGCCGAGGTAGTCGTTCGAGCACCAGATCACGACATCCTTCGGACCGTCCGGCGAATGCCAAATGGCGTGGGGAAAGCGCCCGGCGACGCGTTCCAGATCGGCGAACACGCGATAGCGCCGCTCCGAATGCAGCCGATCGAGCGCGTCGGCGAAATAGGCGCGGTAATTCACCGGGTAGTTGGTCCGATCGATGATCGAGCAAGTGGACGCAGACGGCACAGCTTTGCTTCTCCTTCGGCGAGTCCCGATACTTCGCGGCGGCCTACGTAACCTCTTGCCGCGCGCTGGCGAGCTTAGCCGCCGTACCGGCGGCGACGACAAACGCGAGCGCGGTGCTCGCGAGTGCCATGCGCCGTGACAGAAGCTGTGAACCGTCCATGCTCTTGCCCGTCGGCTGTCGTCAGAAGACTATTTGCTTGGGGCTGCTCCGTCCGCCTTTGGCAGCGGCACCGGGCTCTTCGAGAGTGTATCGAGATAGGCGATCACGTCGGCGCGCTGGCTCTCCTTCGAAATGCCGGCGAAGGTCATGTTCGTGCCGGGGACGTCGGCGCGCGGATTGGTAATCCATTTGTCGAGCGCGGCGAACGTCCATTTGCCGCCCTTGGCCTTCAACGCGGCGCTGTAGTTGAAGCCCGGTTGCGAAGCGACCGGTCGATCGACCACGCCGTAGAGGTCCGGCCCGATCTTTGGACCCTTGCCTTCCTCGACGTTGTGGCAAATCTGACACTGCTTGGCGACTTGCGCGCCGCGCTCGGCAGAGGCGTTGGCAAGCAGACCGTCGAGCGCCTTGGTGTCAACGGCCGCCACCTTCGTGCCCGCCGCGGCGGCTTCAGAAGCCGGTTTGGCTTCCTTGGTTTCCTTTTCCTTGCCAGACATGAACGTCGCGTCGACGATATGTATCGTTTGCAGAAACAGGAGGGTTCCCAGCCCCAGGCCGAGAAGTTTGTTGATCCGGAATGAATCCATTACTGAATAACTCCCACGGTAACGGAGGGTAGCGGTTTCTCGGCTCTTGATCTGCCCCGGTCGCAGCCCCCGTTTTTGCGATGCCGACGCGGCGCAGCCAACACATGCATATCAAATACATCTTTATCGCGCAACGGTACTGCTTGATGCACCGCGAATACCGTCCACAATATCGATCGTCACGGAAATTCCGGCCAGGACGCGTATTCCGGCCGCGACGCGAGGGTGCTCCAGCCTGTGGTCACAAGCCGTCCGGGAGAACGAACATTTCGCCGTCGCGGAGCTGGTACTTCGCAAGGAGCTCCGCGCCGGCTTCCGAGTCTATCTTGATTTCCGCGTCGGGAAGGCAGGCTTGAACCGCTCGGACGGCCTCGACCTTGTCGGCAATTGCGACAAGAAACAGTTCCTGGCGCATTGCACTGCCGCCGCCGGCAGGTCTCACGGTGCTGATCTTCCAACCATTTGCCATGGCTCAGTATGACATAGGTTCGGGGGGTGCGTACCCATAAATCCTGTTCGATGGTCGCAGTTCGCTGAATGTCGGCCTCGCTCCAAAAAAATTGCTGCGCTGCCCAAGATCGACGCGATCGGCCAGTTTTTGCGTATCGCACTGCAACACAATGGACGCCGGCCAAAGACTTTCCCCGTGACAATCGAACGGACCGGCGATGCCGGTCGGAGCCGTCCGCGTTTTCCAGGACAAAAGCCGCGGCGGTATTGCGCACGCTTTCCGCGCCGACCTGCTCGTTGCGCGTCGGATGCTCGGCCTACCCGCTCGGCATCCTGACAGTCGCGTTTGGAATGGTCCTGCGTCCCCTCCCCCACCATTCCCCGCACCGACGTCGCAACGTGCGCTGTCGGCATTTGTCGCCAGCGGTCGACGGCGAAGCTGCGCGTGCGATCAACTGCGGCCTATCGCCGCAACGTCGGCATGCCTGCTTGCCGGAGCTCGGTTCACGCACTGCGGCCGCTTTCGGATGTATCGCGCGCGTGATGATCGTCAATCGACGCCATTACCCATTGAACCCGACGGCCCGGATTTGTAAACGTCCGGCCTTCGCCCGAAGAGGCCGTCGATGTCGGATACTGCGCTGAACGTACTCACGAACCTGTTGAGCCGCCCCGTCCATTTCCCGAAGGTTGGCAAGACGGGAGATTTCTTTGTCGCGGAGCCGCCAAGGCCATTCGTAGCGCCACGACTGGATATTCCGGGGCGGGACCCCGCGATCATCCGGAAGGAGATCATTTTCATCGAAGCGTCTGCAGCGGTCGGCAAGAGCACGTTGGCGAGACAGGTGTCCGCCACACTCGAGGCTCCGATCCTCGACCTGGCTAAGGTCCCCGTTTCGACCGGATCCCTCCGCACCCTGCTGACCGGTCTGGAAGCCGCCGACAACAGCGACCCCGTCGCCGCATTTCATGATGGCAGGATTCCAGTGATCATCGACGCGCTCGACGAAGGCAGATTGTTGTCGGGCGAGAAGGACATCGAGCGCTTTCTCGTAACCACCGCCGAACTTCTGCTGAGCAACCGAAGCGCTACCTCGCGGCCCAAACTGGTGTTTCTGGCGAGGTTCGAGTCGATCGCGTTGGCGCGCCAGTGGATTGAACTGACGGCCCCGGGGATCACACACGCCACGGCCAAGGTCGAGTTCTTCGACGAGGAGGGCGCGTCGCAGCTAATCCAGGCGTATGCCGCGACGGCTGCCAAACCCGGTTCACAGTATCAGCGACACCCGGAATCCGCTCGGGAGTTCATCGCCACCTACTTTGATGCGATCGAAGCCTCGCTTGGCTTGGCAGCGGGAGAGCTGTGGCAGAACGAACAAGGCAGGGTATTCGCCGGCTACGCCCCGGTGCTCGCGGCGGTGGGATCCATCCTGGCCGAGATCGATGATTTCGCCACTGTCGCCAACAACCTGAAATCACAGGGCGGCCGCGAGGCATGGGGACTGGTCGAGGCGGTCTTGTACGAGATACTGAACCGCGAACAGGCCAAATTGCGGAAACTGCTGGACATACAATGCGAGTCGGAGTTGCCGGATAGAGTTTATGACGCCGAGGAGCAGATGGCGCTGCTCGCGCAGTATGTCGAATCGAGGCCCCTCGAGGGCACGGGCCGGGTAGCGCTCCCGATCGCCGACATGGAAAAATACAGCGACATGATCCGAACCTATCTGCCGCATCATCCGTTCATACGCCGGCACGAATTTGGAAACGCGGTACTGGGATCGACTCTGGTGGCCCGCGCCGTTTATCACGGCAGGTCGATATCGCAGGATCGCCTGATAAGCCTGTCGCGGCAATGGCGCCAGTCAGCGCCGACACGCAGGCCGTCGCGTTGATCGTGCGAGATCGGATGGCTGCACGGCTGCTCCAAAGTGGGTCGACGCGGCGGTCACCCATGATCTGGCGAGCCGCGACATCGCTCACGGTGTCGAGCGGCCAGTTCCGATCAACCACCACTCCGGCACCCGAAGTCCGCTGATGGCGTCGTAGCTGTCATAGGGCTTGATATCGAGGACGGGCGTGCCGTCATAGGCATCGAGTGCTTTGACGGTCAGGACATTGTCGTCGCGTTTCAGCAACTCGACGATGGCCAGTCCGATCGGATTGGGTCGTTTGGGGCCGCGGGCGGTGAGCACACCCACTTCCGGCAGATCGTCGCGATGCCGGGGATGCGCGGTCAATCGATCGAGTTTCCCGACGGCTTGATCCATCCAGAACAGAATGATCAAGTGCGACCATTCCTCAATGCCGGTCAGCGCCGATGCAAGGTCCTCGCGCACGACGATCTCCGCGACAATGTCGCGGCGAGACATTCGTGCACCGCCCTTTGTGAACTGACTGCGCACGGTGGCTATCGATTGCATGCAAATCGTCATTTGGGACTTCAGTGGCTGCTGGTAGAATTTGGCTTGGCCGAAGACATTTTCCGGTGAGGAACGCGTCTGCAGTTCGCGGTTTCCATCGGAGCGGCGGCTTGAGGGTCAGCCGCCGGTCACGCTCATGTGCCGCGCCAGCGCGGGGCGCTTGTGGCGGCGGTCGATGATGAAATCGTGGCCCTTGGGTTTGCGCGAAATCGCCTCGTCGATGGCGGCAAAGAGGGGGTCGTTGCTCTCGGACGCGCGCAGCGGCTTGCGCAGGTCGACCGCATCTTCCTGGCCGAGGCACATGTAGAGCGTGCCGGTGCAGGTGACGCGCACGCGGTTGCACGATTCGCAGAAATTGTGGGTCATCGGCGTGATGAAGCCGAGCATTCCCCCGGTCTCGGCGACGCGCACGTAACGCGCGGGGCCGCCGCTGCGGTAGTCGAGGTCTTCGAGCGTGAAGCGCGCGGCGAGCTGCGCCCGCACCATCGACAGCGGCAGATATTGATCGATCCGGCCCTGATCGATCTCGCCGAGCGGCATCACCTCGATCAGGGTCAAATCCATGCCGCGTCCGTGCGCCCACTCGATCAGACGCGGGAATTCGTCTTCGTTGACGCCCTTGAGCGCGACCGCGTTGATCTTGACCTTGAGGCCCGCTTCCAGCGCGGCGTCGATGCCGGCCAGTACCTTGTCGAGCGATCCCCAACGGGTAATGGCGCGGAATTTATCGGCATCGAGCGTATCGAGCGACACGTTGACCCGACGCACGCCGTGCGCCTTGATCTCTTGCGCATACTTCCCGAGCTGCGAGCCGTTGGTGGTGAGCGTCAGCTCCTCGAGGCGCCCGGAGCGCAGGTGGCGCGACAGCGAGGAGAACAGCGTCATGATTTCGCGGCGGACCAATGGCTCGCCGCCGGTGAGGCGAAGCTTTCGCACCCCGCCCGCAACGAACGCAGAGCATAGCCGATCGAGTTCCTCGAGCGTAAGCAGGTCGACCTTCGGAAGGAAGGTCATGTTCTCTGCCATGCAGTAGACGCAGCGGAAATCGCAGCGATCGGTCACAGAGACGCGCAGATAGGAAATCGCCCGTCCGAACGGATCGACCAGGGATGCCCGACTGCGGTCGCGATCCAGTTCCGGCGCCGCTGCGCGATCGGTCAGCACGTTATCGGCCTGCACGCTTTCCATTGTTTCCATTGTGGTTCCGGTCACGCGAGCTCCGATGGCCCAAGCAGGACCATGGCTCGGATATCCGCTCACTCTGTCGAATGAACCCCCCACCGTCAAGGACGGCGCATTTCGCCCAACGCCTCGCGTCACGCGATGCGCATCGCATTTCGCGCGATAATTTTGGCAACCGGCTTGCCAGCGGCGCGCCGCATGGAGCGCCGAAACAATTTTATCCAGCGTTCAATTTTGTACGGCTTCATGCCGTCGAGCCTGATGTTTTGCGGCGACCGAATCGCATTGCCGGTCGATGGCATCGCCGATGATCGGAAGCGGGATATGATCAAGAGAGTCAGGAGGTTGATCGCCCAACCGGTCGTCGGCGCGAAGGTTTGTGTGAAACCATCGACGAGGAATTCGATGCCGTCATCGGAGGATGCAATCCGCCTTCGCCGTCCGACGGCGGGAGCGGTATTGCCGCAGAGCAGCAATAACGAGGCTTGCATCTTAAGCAGAGTAAAATATACTTGTTTAAGAAAACGACTCGTAGGTAGCGCGCTTGTAAGGCCCGTGTCGATGGCCGCCAGGTGCTGGTTCGGGATTTTGACAGGGGGGCGCGAACGGCATGAAGATGTCGAAGGGACAGAGCGGACGGCGGTGGCTGGGATTGGCGGCGGCGGGGATTTGGCTGCTGGCGGGTGGCGCGGCGTTTGCGGAGGAAGTCGTCGGACAGCCGAGCCCGTGGGAGTTGGACC
>DASUIA010000191.1:0-11526 GCA_036273255.1 Bradyrhizobium sp. | reverse complement strand
GACGAAATCGAGGCGATCCCGACCCTCGACGTGCGGGCGAAGGACGGCCGGGCCGAGGTGATCGATCAGGACGGCCGCAATCGCGCCATGCTGGCGAAAGAGAACGGGGTGGGGCTGATCCCGGTCGCGGTGCACGGACTGACCGGCCCGGTCGGCTGGATCACCGACATGCGCGGCCAGGTGCGGCCGTTCGATTTTGCCGCTGTGCCGAAGGTGGACAAGCTCGCGGCCTCGCGGTTCCCGTATGACATGCCGGGTGTGACCTACGGCAATATCCTGCCGGTCGCGCGCGACACGGATACGGGGAAGATCACGCTTGCCGCGCCGGAGTTCATTCGGTCGATGGCGCGCGGCATGCTCGACACCGGCGCACAGATTGTCGGCGACAAGCCTTTTCAACCGCAAGAGACGCCCGATCAACTGTCGGCGGCTTCGCTTGGTGCCGGCGGGCCTTTGGTGCGGAGCGCGGAACCGGCGGTCAATGCGGCCGGGCAAGCCGTCGCGGGCGGCGCAGTCCGCGGCGCCAACGTGCTCGCGGAAGCGATGGTGCCGCAATCGCCGGAAGTGGGCAATTTCCTGCGCACATTGCAGGGCATGACCAAGAACGATAATGCCGCGATAGACGCGATCAACCGGCGCTTTGCACAAGACCGCGCCGCTGGCGGGCCGGGCATCGAGGAAATCGGCAATCAGTTCGCCGCCGCACGGCGCGAGGGGCAACCGATTGTCCTGGCTGATGTGGCGGGCGAAAACGTGCGTGGGTTGCTCGGCAATGTCGCCCGCGAACCGGGTCCGGCGCGCAACCGGGTCAAGCAGTTCGCCGTGAACCGGCTTGGCGACATCGATCGCAACTCGCCGATCGCCGCGAGCCTCGAAGGCGGGATCGAGCGCTACCTCGCGACCGGCTCGGCGCGCACCGAGGCACGCGCGTTGGCGGAACAACGCGCCGCGGCCGCGCCGCTCTGGGAGAAGGCGATGTCCGGCGGCAGCATCGCGCCACTGGGCACGTTTTTTGAGCGCGAGTTCAGCGACGCCGGCCGGATCGTCGCAGAGGCGAATGCCAACATCGCGCGGTTGCGGCAGGAACTCACTGGCCTCAAAGCGCGCCAGTCGCAGGCCGGCAACGTGTACTCCACGAGCGGCGCCAATCGAGCGGTCCAGTTTGTTCAGGACAAGATCGCGGACCAGGAAAAGAAGATCGCCGCGGCCGATGGATACAAAACGGCGGTGCTGGAAAAGCTGCGGCAGGCGCAAGCTGACCAGACGGCCAATGCGCCGGGCGCGGTATGGAGTCCATATCTCGGCCGGCTGCTCAGCAACCCGAGGGTCAAATCCGGTGGTTTAGCCCGCGGCTACCGGATCGAGCGCGATCTTGCGGATGCCGAAGGCCGCCAGCTGAACCCGCGCGAGTACGCGATCGTCGGAGAGGACGCGAACGGCGACCCGATCGTGGGCGCGGTTCCCAACATGAAGCTGCTCGCGGTTGCGAAAGAGGGTCTCGATGCGACGCTCGACACGCCCGCAATGCGCGATGAGCTTACCGGCCGGCTCAACAAAGAGGGCCGCGCGGTCAAGATGCTGCGCGACGGGCTCGTCAACGAACTCGACCGGCTCAACCCGGCCTATAAAACGGCGCGGGACAAATGGGCAGGCGACAGCGCGCTTATTGTGGCGATCCGCGCTGGCAAGGAATTCCACAAGACCTCGCCCGAGGAAATAGCCGAATGGTTCGGCCACGCCTCGGAAAGCGAGAAAGAGTTCTACCGGCTCGGCGCCGCCGACACGATGCGCGATGATCTGCAGCGCAAGGTGTTCGGCGCCGATCCGTCGAAGGCTATCATCAACAGTCCGAGGATGCGGGAGCAGCTCCGCCCGATGTTCCGATCGGATGAGGATGCAAACCGCTTCCTCGACCGGGTGCGGCGCGCGCGGCAGATGTTCCAAACGCCGGTCGATATTCTCGGAAATTCGAAGACCGCGGCGCGGGAAGCGGAAGACTTGGCGCGCCGGCATGGCCTCGACACGGCGGCGGATGTGCTGAGCGGGGTTGCCCATGCGGCGGCGGGGCATCCGATCGGCATCATGCGGAGCGGTCTCAATCTGGCTCGCAACTACCTGAGCGGGCCGAATTTGGCGGTCAACGATGCGGTCGCGAGGTTATTGCTCGATCCGACGATTCACGTCTCGCCCGGAGAAAACCTATTGCGCAGTATTCCGCTGCCGCGCACCCGGAACGCGCTGGCCGAAGGCATGCGGCGTGGCGTTCAGGGATTCGGGCAAAATAGACTGCTGTCGGGTCAGTAAAAACGGTGCGCCGATAGGCGGTACGCGATTAGGTAAATGATGGCACTGAACCCGATGGCGTATCCGGTACAAACAAGAATGATTAGCCAGTCGGCCTGCGACAGGCTTAGCCTGACCGCATCTTCTAATTCGAACGGGATCGGCGCCGCGGCGGCGATCGATGCTATAACCTCGCGGCGATGAACGGAGATCATGTGTCGAGCGAAGAAGTATAATCCCAGGAACAGATCAGTGGCATGTCGTCGGCATGCCGGGTCCGCCGCCGCAACTGCCGCCGTTTTGCGGCGCGGAAGACATAGTTGTTTGCTGCTCCGCGGGCACGAACCCGGACGCCTCCATGCAGGCGTTGTAGGCTTGGTTTTCGCGAACAAGATTGCCGATGCCGTTGCCGATTTGCGCGCCGGCGACATAGGACTGAGAGCCGAACGCGACGTAGCCTTTATCGGCGCCCATCGCGACGAGCTTGCACCTGCCGGACACTTGGTTGATCGGCTCGGAAGCGGTTGGTCCGGGCGCCCATTGATGCTGAACGCATCCGCTGAGCACCAGCAATACGGCAACCGGCCAACGCGCTTTCAAGGGCTTTCTCACCAATGAACCGAATCGTTATCGAAGCCGTGCCCCAAGGTAGCATGCGCCCGCCGTATGACAAGATCGAAGGCGGGGGAGACTGGCTGCTCGACGGTGCGACGCTGGTGATCCGAGGATCGGGGGACAATCTCGACGATCCCGAGACGCTGCTGGTCGCGATCCACGAATTGATCGAGGCGACGCTCTGCCGGGCGCGGGGGGTCACGCAGCAAGCCGTGGACGCCTTCGACGCCGCCTATGAAGGCGATGGCGAGCCGGGCGACGATCCGGCCTCGCCGTATAGGCGGGAGCATCGGTTCGCGATGATCGTCGAGATGATGCTGGCGCATGAACTTGGTCTCGACGGCTATGGCGAGATGCGGTGAACATCCTGATCGTCGATACCGAGAACATGGCGCTTGACTTCGCGCTTCGCTGCGCGGCGGCGGGGCATGCGGTCAAGCTTTGCCGGTATTCTCCGAAGAAGCCCGTCCGGTACGGCGAGGGGTTCAAGGAAATCGCGTTGGTTGAGGACTGGCGCCCGCACATGGAATGGGCGCGCGACGGGCTGATCGTCAACACCGGCAATTACATCCTCGTGCACCAACTCCAGCGCTACCGCGAGTTCGGCTTTCCGGTGTTCGGCCCGTCGCCGGCGAGCGCCCGGATCGAAATCGACCGCATGCACGGCATGAAGGTGGCCGAGGCGCACGGCCTCAACGTCCCGGAATACCACACCTTCGTCAGTCTGGAAGAAGCCGAGGCGTTCGCCCGCAAGCAGGACCGGGGGTTTGTCTTCAAGCCCGGAGGGGACGAAGAAAACAAGGCGCTGACCTTTGTGGCGAGCGATCCGGCCGAATTGGTCGGCTGGCTGCGGCGACAGATAGCGGCAGGGAAGAAGGTCAAGCAGTGCCTCTTACAGGAAAAGGTCGATGTCCTGTCGGAACTCGGGGTCTCCGGGTGGATGGGGTTGGACGGGTTCCTGCCGGACAAATGGAGCGTCTGCATCGAACACAAAAAGCTGATGGACGGGGAAATCGGCCCCGCGACGGGAGAGCAGGGCACCGTCATGCAGTATTGCGAGACGGACAAGCTCGCCGACGGGATGCTGAAACCTCTTGAACCGATGCTTCGCTCGATCGGGCATCGGGGGGATTTCGCGGTTGGCGCCATCATCGACACGTCGGGGAAGGCGTGGTTCCTCGAGGTGACGGCCCGGTTCGGCTACCCCGCCTGGTGGATACAGTCGGCTTCTCACAAGGGCGATCCGGCGAAGTGGATGAAGGACCTGCTCGCCGGCAAGGACTCGCTGCGGGTGTCCTACGACGTGGCGATCGGCGTCGTCATGGCGCAGCCGCACTATCCCTACGCGCTCAACAAGCCGGAAGCCGTCGAAGGCAATCCCATTTCGGGAGCCGACGAGTACCCGGATCAGGTTCACCTTGCCTCGGTGATGCAAGGCAAGGGGCCGATGATGCGGGACGGCAAGATCATCGACGGGCCGCAGCTTCAGACTGCCGGCGAATATGTCGCTGTCTGTACCGGCCTGGGAAAGACGGTCGAAAAAGCGCGCACGAGCGCCTATCGGGCCGTCAAGGCGGTGAAGTTTCCTGATCGAATGTACCGCACGGACATTGGAGAGAAAGTGATCGAAAGCTTGCCGGCGCTGCACCGACACGGTTACGCGGTGGACATGGAATGACGCGGCTTTTATCCGCCAGCAAGGCGGCTCTCGCCGCCTTTTTTGTTGCCTGCGTGATGCTGTGCGGCACCGCCAAGGCGCAGTCGCAATACCCGTGTCCGCAGGTCATCGAGCCGCGCATCGTCGCGAGTTCCAATTACACGATCACGACACCGGATAATTGCTGGCTGGTCACGCTGACGGCCGCCGGAAACGTGAACATCAACCTGCCGGCCCCAGGGCTGATCTTCCCGCCCGGCTTCACGACCTCGATCCTGCCGCTCAACGGCGCGTCCATAAACCTCGCCGGACTCCCCGACGACGCGGGAAAGATGCACCTCGTCAACGGGTTGTCGAGCCTTGCGCTGGCGCCGGGGTCGGGCGTGATCCTGAAGGTTCAGGAAGATTACAATTGGTACGCCATGCCGACAGGATCGGCCAACGGGCTGGTCATCGGCAAATCGACGCTGATCTACCCGGCGAGTTCGTTTTGTCCCGCCGGACAGGTATTTGACGGCTCGCCGTCGCACGATGTGGGTCAGTGCATCCAGGCCGCGATAAACGCCGTGGCGGCCTCGATCGCGTTCGGGTATGGCGGCGGGACGGTCGTTATTCCGGCCGGACTGTACTATTTCGCGACGCCGTTCGGGGTCAGCCTCTCCGGCATCAAGATCGTATCAGCGGGGGCGCAGCGGGACGACGGCGGATCGACCATGCCGGGCCGCACGGTGCTGACCTATAACGGGCCTTCGGGAGCGGGGCCGGGGTTCTGGATCGACCCGCTCAACACGACGACCGAATTGGCGAATGTTGATGCGACCGGGTTCTCGGTCGATTGCCAGTCGCTGTTGCAGACTTGCGGCCGCATCGTCATGGTCGAGGACAGCGATATCGTCCTCGGCTTCGCCAGCGGCACCAAGACGACGGAGTTCCTCGGCGCCAACGCGGCGACCCAATCGCACACCTTGATCGGCGTGCAGCAGAACCACCGGATCGCGCTCTACGCGCGCTGCCTCGACAACGCGCAATCGCCGACCTGCATCATGCTGGGGCAGGACAGCGGCGGCTCGACCAATGTCAGCCTCAACACCAACATCTCGCTGGATGTCGATTACAACGGCAACGGCGACGGCATCGTCATCGCCGCCGCCGACACCGACCTGATCACCAGCATGCGGGTGAAGGCGCCGCAGGGGCTGAACAGCACCGCCGGCTCGCCCTGCGTGCTGGCGACGCCGAACTACACGATGCCGAACGGGCTGAAGCCGAGCGGCTTTGCCCGCTCCATCGAAATCGACCAGTTGCATTGCCCCTTGTGGGTGCAAGGCCTCAACACCGGCGCCACCTTCGCCGCCGGCGGCGGCAACACCGGCGGCGCCAGCCTGCGCACCGTGACGATCCCGACGACGGCGCCGACCGCCGCCGGCGGGCTGTCGCTGACCTTCGCCGACACCACCGGCATCCTGGCCGGCATGGACCTCGTTGGCTGCGGCGGCGGCGGCGTCACCTCCGGGGTCTATCCGCACACGCTGGTGCGCGGCGGCGGCACCTCGACGACGGTGGTGATCCAGGACGGCGCCACCAACGGCGACGCCTTCAACGGCATCGCCAGCGGCGTCAATTGCACCTTCGCCTCGCGCGTCACCAGCTCGGCGAAGCACGGCACCTACACCTTCACGTACAATTCCGGCACCGGCAATTTCGACGTGACCCCGGCGCCCGGCGGCACGACGGAAAGCGTGCCGCTGAGCGGCGGCGGGGTGAACGGCACCGATTTTTTCCTCGCGATCAACGGCACCCCGAACAACGGCGACACCTTCACGATGGTCGTGCCGGCCAACCCGAGCCGCGACAACTGGGTGCGCACCCTCGACAACGAGAACAACGTGTCGTTCCCGCACGCCGAGGCCGGCGTCGCGCCGATTGTCGGCTTCCGCAACGCCAACGTGGCGCACGCCAGCGGCGCGGTGTGCCTGGTGGCCGGCGCGACCGACAGCGATGTCGCCAACGGCTTTGTCCGCAGCACAACCAAGACCGCCACCGGCGACCTGAAAGGCCTCTCCACCGGGTGCCTCGCCGGGGTCTCTTTCTTCAGCGGCAACAACCGCCCGATGGCGGTGTTCGACAACGGGTTCACCTCGTCGGACGGCAGCACGCCGCGCATGGCGATCCGGATGGACCGGAACCAGCACATCGTCTACGGCCAGCGGCTCGGCACCGACAGTTCCGGGTTCGCCTGGCCCGAAGTGGCGGTCGCGACCCAGGATAAAACGATCAGCACCGCCGGCAGCGATGTCAGCATGTACGCCAATGGCCGAGGCGCCGACCCGGTGACGATCCCGGCCAACATGATGACCGAGAAGGGCCGGGTTATCGAGGAACGGATCGCCGGCTGGTACACGACGCCCTCCGGGTCAACGGCCACCGTGACGCCGAAGGTCTGGTTCGGTGGCAACGCGATCGTGAGCGGCGCCGCGACGCAACTGCCGGCCAACGTCGCGAATGCGCCGTTCTGGCTCGATGTCGTTTGCACGGTGCGGGGCACGGGGGCCAGCGGGTCCGGCGGTCTCATCACCTGCGCCGGGTCGATGGATTACCTGGCCTCCGGGACGAGCGGCGCCAGAACCACGATCAACCTCGGCACGGTCTCGGCGGTGGCGATCGATACGACGGTGGATAACGTCGTCGATTGCACATGGAGGTGGACGGGAACGCTCTCGACACAAACGGCCGAAATCACCGACGCTCACTTGATGGCCCGCTGACTAAAAACTCGGAGCGCGATACAAATGAAACGACTTATCACCGTTCTGCTGCTGTGGCCGTTCTCGGCTTTGGCCTTCACCAGCACGCCATTGACGGTGACAACCTCGGCGCAGTGCGTTCCGGCAAACCCGCTGCGCAATTCGCTGACGATCGATGCCAGCGGGGCCTCTGGCAATATCGGCTACTGCGTCGGAACTGATGACGGGGCGATCTGCACCCCGACGATCGGCGCGGCCGGGACCACGACTCTGCCGCCGGGACATGATTTCTGGCCGCAAGGGTCGGCGCCGAAGAACGCGGTCTGTCTGGTTGCCGCCTCGGGGTCGCAACCCGTGACCGTCCGCGAGGGCACGCAATGAGCGCCCGATCGCGTCGTCTTTCCTTTGCGCTGTCGGCGCTGTCGCTGGCGATGGTGCTGGCACCGATATCGGCGCGGGCGCAGGTGTGGTCGGGTTCCTACGCGTTCGATGTCTCCTACGTTTACCCTACGGGCGGTGATGACAGCACCGTATTGTCGAACGCCATCACCCTGTCGATCGCCCAGAACGAATGCCTGCGGCTTGCAGTAGATAAGACAGGAAACAGCGTATTCACCGTTTCCTCACTCTCGATCCCGAGCGGAGCCTGCATCATTGGCAGCGGGCGCGATCGTACTGTTATCCGTCGTATCGCCAACGATGCTTCCGCTCGTGCGATGGTCTTGCTGCCGGGTAATAGTTACGAAATACGCGATCTGACATTTGATGGTAACAAGGCCAATGAGACGTTTGGTGGTAATAACGTTGGCGTCACCGGCGCGTATTACTCGGTCCATTTTACCAATGTGCGTTCTACCGGTGCAAAGGCCGCCGCCGGGAGTTGGGGTACGGGAATCAATTTCTCGGGTGCCGGAACGGACGGCGCGAACGGCACGACTTCGTATGTCGTCAACAGCAAAATCGACAACAACGATTCGGACGGGTGCGCGCTTGCGCAAGACGATGTGTTTCGGTTGTCGAGCAACCTGATTGCCTCAAACGCCGGCAATGGTTGCATCTTTAATGTCGCGGGCGTGCCGTCCGGGGTCACGATTAAACGCGTCGTGGTAGCCGAGAATCATTTTATCGGCAATACCAAAGACGGTCTGATTGTAGGCAGCTTCAACGCTTCTGTGGGATCGCTTGGGACCATGCCGGGGCCGAACCCGGTAGGCCAGGGCTTCTCGATCACCGGCAACGAAGTGGCGTTCAACCTCCTTGAGGGCATCGCCTATCAAGGAGAAGACGCTTCGATCGTCGGAAACGATATCCACGATAACGGGTCTGGCAATGAGGCCGGTCTGTTACTCAATGCCAGCCATGTCGTCGCGAGTAGCAATAGTATTTACAACAACGCCCAATGGGGCATTGACGCGGGCGGTTGTGTGCTTTGCACAATCCGCAGCAACCAGGTCTATAACAACACGCAAATCGGCATTCAGCCCGGCGCCTCGGTTAGCACTACCGTCGCCGGTAATACCCTCTGGGGCAACCCGATCGATATAAACGCCGCGCGGTACGACGGCGGCGGAAATGGAACGTTTCCCAACCCAACCACCGACCTTCGGATCGCCGATAACGACATCACGCTTCAGACCTCGGACGAGAAGGCAATCACGCTGACCAGCGCGCCGCAGGCCGAGGTCAAGGGCAACCGCTGCCACGTCGGAACTGGCGGCGGCGTCTACGGCAACTGCTATAAATTCGAGACCAATTCGGCGTCGGTCAATCTGCCGGCGCAAGACAATAAGATTTATACCTCGGCTGGCGCTCCGATTGTAACAATCGCGTCGGCCGCTACGCTGACCCTGCCGGACGGTGGCGATAAGTTTTTTATCAGCGGCACGACACAGATCACATCGCTGCAGACAAGCACGATGCAGACCTACGCCGGCAAGCTGATCGCGGTGCTCGTGACCAACGGTTCCGGCGGCAACGGCTCCGAGACGATCGGCTTCAGTGGCGGCGGTTGCACAGTCGAACCGACCGCGACACCGTTGATCGCAAACGACGGCACGTTGCGCGGCGCCACGATAACCGGCAACGGCTCCGGTTGCACCTCGGCGCCGGCCTGTGCGATCAGCGGCGGCACGCTGAGCGGCGCGACCTGCACAGCCATCATTAACGGCATCAATCACTATCAGCGACGAGTGACGCTGCTCTTCGCCGGCACCGGAGGCATGGCCTCTGGCGGCAATCAGTTGCTCAACGGCACCTTCACCGCCGGCACTAATGGGGGATCGCTGGTCCTGGAAGGGTCGTCGGCCCTCGGCAAATGGGTAGAGATCAGCAGGGCGGTCTACTGAGGCACTGCGACGGTCGCCCAGGTGCACGTCACGGCTCACGAAATCTGAGGGCAGCGAATGATGAGACGAAAAACCGCGGCGAGCGCCGCGCTGCTGATCCTGGCGGCGCTCGTCTCGCTGGGCCGCACGGTCCTCATCCGCAATGCCGGCGCGACCAACGCGCAGGTGATGGTGCACAACAACGTCGCGTCCGGCGAGGGCGCGACGGGATCAGGCGCGACGAGCACGGCGGTCCAAACCAACGCCGGCGGCGTCATCAATATCGGCTGCCAGACCTCGACCGCGACCACCGACACCTGCGCGCTGCTCGGCTACACGATCGAACTCGTGCCCGGCGCCTAAGTAAAAATGGACGCCTATTTCGCCCTGGCTGGGTCGGTTATCGCCGTCGTCACCCTCCTCGGGGGTTGGACGCAATTCCTGCATTCGCAGCGCACCAAGGCATTTGACCAATGGCGCGTGGCCTCGGAAAAGGCCGCTGACGATTGGCGCCGGGACGCCGCGCGGCGGATGGACCGCATCGATGCCGATATCCGGGGCATGCAGGTTCAATTCCAGGCGTATGCGACGGACCTCGCCAAAGGCTATGTCCAGCGCTCCGAATTCATTGTCATCGCCAACCGGATCGAGGAGACCGTTACGGCCGCCAATGCGCGAGTCGATCGCCTGATAGAAAGCCTGACCAAGAGATGATTCTTCTGGTGGACGACAATCACCTGATTTCCGAATGGATCAACGATGTCATAACCTCGATGGGGTTCGACTTGATGCTCGCCGAAGGCGGCGCCGAGGCGATCGATATCGTCCGCTCGCACCCGCGCTGCCGGCTGGTCTTCATGGACCTGAACCTGCCGGGCGGCATGACCGGCATCAAGGCGGCGGCGGAAATCCGCAAGCTTCCCCCTCCGGCCGGGACGGTGCCGATCATCGGCATCACCGGCGCGCAAACCTACGAGGATGGGGACTTGAGGGCGGCGGCGCGGTTCGTGGTCGAGCTGCAAAAGCCGTTTCTGCCAAGGGACATCGAGGCGCTGATCCAGCAATACGCCAGGAGCGTCGAGAGATGACGCGCGCGATCAATGCGGCCGGGCTGGCGATCGTCAAAGCCAATGAAGGATTGCGGCTCACGGCGTACCGCGACATCGCCGGAATCGAGACGATCGGCTACGGCCACACGCCAGCGACACCGGGTCAGCAAATCACCCCGGCCCAAGCCGGGGCATTGTTGAGCGCAGACCTCGCTTGGGCGGAAGACACGGTTGCGGCGGCGGCCCGGAGCGCGACCGACAACCAGTTCTCCGCGATGGTCAGCCTTACCTTCAACGTCGGCCCGGCGGCGTTCCGCTCTTCGTCCGTTCTGCGGCTCCATCTTGCCGGCGATTTCTCGGCGGCGGCGGATGCGTTTCTGGAATGGGACAAGGCGCACGTAAACGGCGCGCTCATCGAGAGCGCCGGGCTGTTGCGGCGGCGCGGGGAAGAGAAGGCACTATACCTGACGCCCGATGCGGCTCCGGTTGCGCCGGTAACGAGACAACCAGACATCATGGCCATCATCAGGCAACTGCAAGTCGCGCTCTCGACGGCGGGGTTCTATACGGGGGCCGTCGATGGGATATGCGGGCCTCTGACGATCGCCGCGATCAGGGCGGCGCAGGCGGGGTAATTGCTGCGGGCCGGGCGCTACTCCGGCGCGGCGACTCTATGGCGGCCGCCTGGCGCTCAGGGGTCCTGTTTAACCGGCGGCACACCCTGAAGCTGTCTTCCCGAGGTCGCTGGTCCTCGCATTTTCCGGCCGTCCGCGTGTCTGCTTTCCACGCCGCCGCAGCACGCAAATCCTACCACATTCCCCGCCGCCTCCGGGCGGCTTTTCGCATGGAGACAC
>DASUIA010000190.1:0-52138 GCA_036273255.1 Bradyrhizobium sp. | reverse complement strand
GTTCACCATCATCCACGGTATTCTCAACGAGATCTACGCGTCCCGGCTTGATACCGCCTGTGTCCGGGACGTTGGATTCATCGTCACGGCCAAAGACTATTTTTCGGAAGAAAAGCGCGACACCCACAACACGATCGAGATGGTCGAAGACGGCGTTCCTGCATTTCGGCTGGTCAACACCGCGGTCGATGGGCGCTATCGGATTTCCAAGACGGTTTTCTCCGATCCCGTTCGCGAAGTCGTCCTGCAGCAGATCCGGTTTGAAGCGCTGGTCGGGGCAGCATCCGACTATGAGGTTCACGTTATCGTTGCGCCTCATCTGGTCAATGCCGGCGCCGACAACACCGGCTGGTGCGGCGACTTCAAAGGGCATCAGATGCTGTTTGCGGAAGGCAGGGGTACGTCGCTCGCGGTTGCGTTATCGGTGCCATGGCGTGTTCGCTCTGCCGGCTATGTCGGCGTGTCCGATGGCTGGCAGACGCTGTCGCGCGGCGAGGGGCTGCGGCCGGAGTTCGTCCGGGCCGAGCATGGCAATGTCGCGATCGCCGGCACGCTCGATGTTGCCTTGCATGGCGGTCAGGCCGTTCTCGCGATCGGCTTTGGAGTGCTGCCGGAGGAAGCGGCACTGCGGGCCCTGCTCAGTCTGCAGCAGCCGCTGGAGGCGACGCTGGAGCACTACTGCGTCGGCTGGCGCCAGAAGCAGGCCGAACTCCTGCCGCTCGATCAGCCGCGAGATGCCGGCGGGCTCAATCGCTATCGCGTGAGCACGGCCGTCGTTGCTACCCATCGCGACGAAGCGTCGGGCGCCATCATCGCCAGCCTTTCGATTCCCTGGGGCTTTGCCAAGGGCGATGACGATCTCGGCGGCTATCATCTGGTCTGGCCGCGCGACCTCGTCGAAACGGCCGGCGGCCTGCTGGCGGCGGGCGCCGTTGCCTCCGCGAAATCGGTCCTCGATTATCTGGCCACAACCCAGGAAGCCGATGGACATTGGTCGCAGAATTCATGGCTCGACGGCCGGCCGTACTGGAGCGGTATCCAGATCGACGAGACCGCATTTCCGATCCTGCTCTACGACATGCTGCTGCGCGCCGGCGCGATCGGGCGTTCGGATCGAGAACGGTATGCCGGCATGATCCAGGCTGCGGCAGGCTATATCGTTTGCAACGGACCCGCGACCCAGCAGGATCGCTGGGAAGAGGACAGCGGCTATTCGGCCTTCACCATCGCCGTCGAAATTGCAGCCCTTCTAGCCGCCGCCGAGGCCATGCGAGCGGCCGGCCGGGATTCGGTTGCCCGTTATCTCACGGAAACAGCGGATGGCTGGAACGAGCAGATCGATGATTGGGCCTATGCGAGGGATACCGAGATTTCGCGCAGGCTCGGAATCGATGGATACTACATGCGGATCGGCTTTTCCTCGGGCGACGCCAATGCGAGGTCGCACGGGCTCATACCGATCAAGAACCGATCCGATGGCAATGCCACGCTTCAGGCTGGGCTGCTGATCAGTCCCGATGCGCTCGCGCTGGTGCGCTTCGGCCTGCGGGCCGCCGACGATCCGCGCATTCTCAATACCGTGAAGGCGATCGATTCGCTGCTCCGGCGGGAATTGCCGTCGGGCTCTTACTGGTACCGCTACAATGATGACGGCTATGGCGAGCATGCCGGCGGCGCGCCGTTCGACGGGGCGGGGATCGGCCGGCTGTGGCCGCTGCTCACCGGCGAACGGGCTCATTACGAACTGGCGGCGGGGCGGCCGCAGGAGGCGCGGCGCCTGCTCGCGGCGCTGGAAGCCGCCGCCAGCACCGGCGGCCTGCTGCCGGAACAGATCTGGGACAGCGAAGACGTCGCCGCGAGGGAGTTGTTTCTCGGCCGGCCGTCGGGTAGCGCCATGCCGCTGGTGTGGGCGCATGCCGAGCATATCAAGCTGCTGCGGTCGCTGCGTGACAACGCGGTATTCGACACCCCGCCGCAGACCCTCGATCGCTACGTGAAAAACACCCCGCCGCCGGCGCCGGTCGTGTGGCGATCGAACTCGAGGGTCGATCGGGTCGCTCCGGGCCGCGTGTTGCGGCTGGAATGTCTCGACCAGGCGCGGATCCACTGGTCGACCGACGACTGGAAAACCATTTCCGACAGCGACGCCATCGCGACCGGTCTCGGCCTGGATGTTTTCGATCTGCCGGCGGAACGGTTGACGGACGGAACCATTGTTCGTTTCACCATGTTCTGGCCAGGGCAGAACCGCTGGGAAGGAACCGATTACCAAATCCGGATCGCCCGCACGCCTTGAACGTCAAGCGCCCGACCTGAACCGATGGACCATCGATGACAAACGCAAAGGCAGATATCCGGCTGCTGCTGGCCGATGTCGACGGCACGCTGGTGACGCAGGACAAGGTATTGACCGATCAGGCCGTGGCCGCGACGCGGGAATTGCACGAGGCCGGCGTCACGCTCGCGCTCACCAGCGGCCGGCCGCCGCGCGGCATGAGCATGCTGATTGCTCCGCTCAGGCTCGAGGGCGCGATCGCGGGTTTCAACGGCGGTGTCTTCGTCCATCCTGATCTGTCGGTAATCGAAAGCCATCTGCTCGACCCGGAGACCGCCAGGGAGACGCTGCAACTCATTCTCGATCAGGGACTCGACGCCTGGGTATATACCGAAAAGGAGTGGCTGATCCGCGATCCCAAGGCGCCCCACGTGGCGCGCGAAAGCTGGACCGTGAAATTCGACGCCAAGGTGGTGAGTTCGTTTACCGATGCGCATCTGGCGAAGGTGGCCAAGATCGTCGGCGTCTCGGATGACCTCGATCGTGTCGCCGCCTGCGAGAAGGCGGCGCAGAAAAAACTGGGAGAGAGGGCCAGTGCCGCGCGCTCGCAGCCATATTATCTCGATGTCACGAACCCGCAGGCCAACAAGGGCACGGTGGTATTGACGCTGGCGAAACTAAACGACATTTCGCCGGCGCAGATTGCAACCATCGGCGACATGCCGAACGACGTTCTGATGTTCCGCAAGAGCGGTCTCTCCATCGCCATGGGAAATTCCAGCGATGAGGTGAAGTCGCAGGCGACCGCCGTGACCGACAGCAATCAGGACGAGGGCTTCGCCAAGGCGGTGCGAAAGTTCATCCTCAGAGCATGACAAGCTCTCAACCGTCATAATGACGACTTGCAAGGCGGCAAAGCTTCAGTGCGGCATGGGCTGGCGCAATGCCGTTTCCGGAATCGCCCTGCGCACCAATTCGCGCATGGCGAAGCTCGAGTGGATCCGGGCGACGCCCGGCATCCGCGACAGATGCTGTTTGTGGATCCGCTCGAAATCGGCGATGTCGCGCGCCAGGACCTGCAGATGGTAGTCGTCGCTGCCGGACATCAGATGGCAGGAGACGATGTCGGGACAGCGCGTGATGGCGGCTTCGAACGCGGCGAGATAATCCTCGCTCTGTTTTTCCAGGGTGATCGTCACCACGACAGTGGTGACGAGGCCCAGGGCCGCCGGGTCGATGTCGGCGCGATAACCGCGAATGATTCCCATCTCTTCGAGTTGACGAATCCGCCGCGCACAGGCGGTGGGTGACAATCCCACCTTCTCTGCGAGATTGATCTGGCTCGCCCTGGCGTCCGACACCAGTTCGGCCAGGATACGAAGATCAATGCGGTCGAGCTCAATCACGCAGAATTTCACCGATTTTTGGTATGTTTGCGCAAGATATACGTAAAAAACCATCCAGCAAAGCCATAATTCGCAGAAAACCACGGGCGGATCGAGACTAAATTGATGGGTGGGAGCGACGTCCGGCCCGAGGAGCAAACCATGCGCGTGGGTGTACCAAAGGAGATCAAGCCTGACGAATATCGCGTCGGTCTCACGCCGGCGTCGGTGCGCGAGTATGTGTCGCGAGGGCATCGTGTCATGATCGAACGCGGTGCCGGGCTCGGCATCGGCGCCAACGACGACGTCTACCGGTCGGCTGGCGCTGCCATTGTCGATACGGCAGCCGAAATCTTCGCCACCGCCGACATGGTTGTGAAGGTGAAGGAGCCGCAGCCGGCAGAGTGGCGCCAGCTTCGCGAAGGCCAGATCCTCTTTACCTATTTGCATCTGGCGCCGGATTCGGACCAGACCCGCGGCCTGCTGGCGTCAGGCTGCACCGCGATTGCCTATGAAACGGTGACGGACGCCAATGGCGGGCTTCCGCTGCTCGCGCCAATGAGCGAAGTGGCGGGGCGGCTTGCGATTGAGGCCGCTGGAGCCGCCCTGCGAAAATCCGCCGACGGCATGGGCAAGTTGATCGGAGGCGTGCCTGGTGTTGCTCCGGCCAGGATCGCGGTGATCGGCGGCGGCGTCGTGGGAACTCACGCGGCGCGAATGGCAGCCGGACTTGGCGCCGACATCGTGATCCTCGATCGATCGCTTCCGCGCCTGCGCCTGCTCGACGAGCTGTTCGCCGGCCGCGTTCGCACGCGCTACGCAACCCTCGAGGCGATCGACGAGGAACTGATCGATGCGGATGTCGTGATCGGGGCGGTCCTGATTCCTGGCGCGAGTGCGCCGAAGCTTGTCCATCGCGCGCATTTGTCCCGCATGAAGCGCCGCGCGGTGCTGGTCGACGTCGCGATTGATCAGGGCGGTTGCTTCGAGACGTCGAGGCCGACGACCCATCACGCGCCGACCTTTCTGGTCGACGAGATCGTGCATTATTGCGTCGCCAACATGCCGGGCGCGGTGCCCGTCACCTCGAGCCATGCGCTCAACAATGCCACGCTGCCGTTCGGCCTCGCGCTCGCCGCGAAGGGAATAGGTGCGCTGGTCGAAGACCGGCATTTGCGCGCCGGGCTCAACATCCATCGGGGCCAGATCACCAACCGGGCCGTGGCGGAAAGCCTGCATATGGCGGCCGCGGCGGCCGAGGACGCCCTTGCGGCCTGATCCCTTCTGTTTCATTTTTCCTATCGGCAGCTTCGACCGAACGGGGTTAGCGGCTGCTTCGGGCTTCCTCTAACGTTTGGATGCCGCGACCGGGTCCCCCCTTCAGAGGGTTCGCCGGTCGCCGCAGCCGTGATTTGCCAGCAACAAAGAGACAGCCATGGCTGACAAGGTCTTTCGGGGCACCGTCGTCCTTCCCGATCGGATCATCGATGACGGATACGTTCTGGTAGGTGACGGATTGGTGCAATCGGTGGGGTCCGGTGCCGCACCGGCCGGCGAAAAGCACGGCGGCGCGGATTTTATCGTGCTTCCCGGTGCCATCGATGCCCAGGTGCACAGCCGCAGCCAGCTCGGCCAGGAAGACTTTGTCTGGTCGACGCGTAGCGCCGCAGCCGGCGGCGTCACCACCATCGTCGACATGCCGTATGACGACAACTGCCTGATCGCCACCGCGCAGCGCTTCCGTACCAAGGTCAGCGAAGCCGGCGCGCAGGCGCGGGTCGATTTTGCCCTGTATGCGACGATCGATCCGGACGACGGCGCATCAAGGGTCGATGAACTGGTCGACGCCGGCGCAGCCGCTTTCAAGTTCTCGACCTTCGGTACGCACCCCAAGCGGTTTCCGCGCATCCCGCCGCATATTCTGTACGCCAGTTTTCGCGCGGTCGGACGACGCGGATTGATTGCCGGCATCCATAACGAGAACGACGAGATGGTCCGCGCCTTCATGGCCGAGGTCGAGGCCAGGGGCATCACCGACTACACCGCTCATGGATTGTCACGGCCGCCGATCACGGAAGCGTTGGCGACGGCCGAGGTCTTCGAACTGGGCGCCGGCGCCGGTTGCCCGGTGCATATCGTTCACAGTTCGATCGGCCGCGGCTACGAATTGGCTGCGTCCTATCGCGCGCAGGGACACGGGGCAACGATCGAGGCCTGCGTTCACTATCTGACGCTCGACGAAGAAAACGACGTGCGGCGGCTCGGCGGCAAGGCCAAGATCAATCCGCCGCTTCGGCCGCGGCGCGAGGTCGAAGCGCTGTGGCATCACCTTGCCGCGGGCAACGTCACCATCGTCTCGACCGATCACGTGAGCTGGTCGGAAGATCGCAAGACCGACCCCAACATGCTGAAGAATGCTTCGGGAATCCCGGGCCTCGAAGCCCTGTACACGTTGCTGATGAAAGGGCTCGACGAGCGCAAGCTGCCGTTCACCCATGCCGCTCGCCTTCTCGCACACAATCCCGCCGCGCTGTTCCGGATCGGCCATGTCAAGGGCGCGCTGGCGGTGGGCCGCGATGCCGACATCGTCTTGATGCGCCGCGAGCCCTATCGCTACAGCGGGGCGGCCAGCGGCAACAACTTTGTCTCCTGGAGTCCCTATGACGGGATCGCCTTGCCGTTCCGCGTCGCAGAGACCTATCTGCGCGGCAATTGCGTTGCCGCCGACGGCCGCGTCGTCGCCGAACCGGGACAGGGCCGCTTCGTCAGCCCCGCCCACGCCGGGTAGATCGGTCAATCCGATGCCGCAGACCAACCTTCCGCTCGATGCTGACCGGCTCTGGGCCGATGTGATGGCTCTGGCGCAAATCACCGATCCGCAGCACCCCTACACGCGACGATCATTCACCGCGCTGTTTCTCGAAGGCCGCGCCTGGCTCGCCAGGAAGTTTGCCGAAGCCGGACTGGTCACCCGGATTGACACCGCGGGCAACCTGATCGGCCGGCTCGAGGGCACCAATCCGGCGCTCGGCGTCATCGCCATCGGTTCGCACAGCGACACCGTTCCTTCCGGGGGGCGCTTTGACGGGATTGCCGGCGTGGCCACCGGGCTCGAGATCGTGCGGGCTTTCCGCGACTCCGGCATCCGCACCGAGCACAGCATCGAAATCATCGATTTCCTGGCGGAAGAGCCGAGCGAGTATGGACTCTCCTGCGTCGGCAGCCGCGGCATGACCGGCCTGCTCGATACCCGGATGCTGGGCCTGACCGGTTCGGGCGGCGAGGCGCTGCGCGACGCCTTGAGCCGAGTCGGCGGCGACCCCGATCGCCTCGATCAGGCCCGGCGCGCCGACATCCGGGCGTTCCTTGAACTGCATATCGAGCAGGGGATCGTGCTCGAATCCCGGTCGCTTGACATCGGCATCGTGACGTCGATCGTCGGCATCCGGCGGATCGAGATCATCTTCCAGGGTGAGGCCGATCATGCCGGCACGACGCCGTTGGGGCTGCGCCACGACGCGCTGGTGGCGGCGTCCGCCACGGTTTCTTCGGTGCGTCGACTGGCCGAAGGGCTCGCCGGCGAAGGGCAGGACTATTTCGTTGCCACCGTTGGCATCCTGACCGTGGAGCCGTCGGCATCCAACATCGTGCCGGGACGCACCCGGCTCATCGTCGACGCGCGCGCGACCAATCCCGCGTTGACCCAGCGTTTCGCCGAGGCCCTCGGTCGTGAGACCCTGGAGCACGCCGCCGCCGCGCGGG
The DNA here is from genome assembly GCA_036273255.1 of Bradyrhizobium sp. GTDB lineage: Bacteria > Pseudomonadota > Alphaproteobacteria > Rhizobiales > Xanthobacteraceae > Bradyrhizobium. The sequence continues at coordinate 44,716 of DASUIA010000190.1, read as the reverse complement.
TCGAACGCGTGTCGTTCGAAACGCTATCCGACGGAGCCCCGGCTGCGTGCGACGCCGAGCTGCGGTCCGCCTTGCGCGCGGGCGCACGGGACCTCGGTCTCGGCGAAACCGATCTGCCCAGCGGCGCCGGCCATGACACGGCGTTCATGAGCCGGATCTGTCCTTCGGCGATGGTGTTTGTGCCGTGCCGTGCCGGCAAGAGCCACGCGCCGGAGGAATGGGCCAGCCGGGAAGCGATTGCGGCGGGTGCCGCGGTCATCCATCGCGCGGTCAGGGCGCTCGACGGATCTTTCGCGCAGAGGCGGCGGGAAGCGGCCGGTTATACCAACGGTTCCGGATGATGACTCTCTATCTTCGTCATGGCCGGACCTGTTCCGGCCATCCACGTCTTTGATGCTATTCGGCTTTCAAGACGTGGATGCCCGCGACAAGCGCGGGCATGACGAGTCAATTGCGCAGGGCCGTTGGTATTAGTCGCTTGCGATTTCAATCCGCGTGGCCTGGTTCGGATAATTTCCGACGCAGCGCATTGACCAGCCCGCGTTCCGGCTCGCTCAGCGTTCGCTCGCCGGAATAGATCACGAACAATCTGCGGGATATCACGGGATCGATGATCGGGTGCACCACGAGATCGCCGGCGGCGATTTCCAGCGCAACCGCTGACGGCGGCAGGACGGTGCAGACCGGCAGCCGCGCCAGAATCCCGACCGCCATCGGCAGCGCATCGATCTCCAGATCAGGCTGAATCCGCAGCCCTCGCTCCTCTGCCGCCGTCTCGAGCAATTGGCGCAGCCCGAAACGATTGGTCGGCAACGCCAGCTTCAGCCGCATCAGATCGGCAAGGGTGACCGGGCCAGGCGGCAGCAACCGGTGTTTGACGTGCCGGATGACGGCGAGGCTTTCCGATGACCCGAGCGGCAGCCGCGGCATATGCGGCAGAACGGTTTCGACGATCGCCACACCGACCAGTCCGCGCATCACCCAGTCCTGCAACGTGCTGTTCGGTGCCTCCTGGATCACGAGCTTCAACAGGGGATGACGGGCCTGGAGGTCGAGGAGGGCTTCGGTGATGCGATTGACCAGGAAGCCATGCTGATTGACGGAGGGCAATATTCCGACCGCGATGCGCCGGCTCTGTGGCGGCGCCGCACCGGTGTCGCCACCGGCGAGCCGGCGAAATCCTGCTTCGATCAGGACGGCCAGGTCGGCAAATCGATCGCCCTTCGCCGTTGGGACGACGCCGTCGCCGTGACGTTCGAACAGCGCGCTGCCCAGCGAAGCCTCCAGCTTGTGCAATTGTTCGCTGAGCGCGGGTTGGCTGATGTTGGCGCCGCGCGCCGCCGCGGAAACCCGCCGCAGCCGGTGCACCAGATTGAAGTAACGAAACTGCCGCAGGCTGATGGTGGGACGTTCAGCCGGCAGAGCGGTCTCGTCGCTGAGCGCCCGTTTCAGGTGGCGTATGAACAAGGCCGTCACGGTGTTTGGCTCGATCGCGCGCGCGACGACCTCCATGGTCGGCGCCTTGTCGGGCGTGACCACGACGATATGGGACAGACCGAGCCGCGGCGAGGTCAGGCTCTGCGGTACGAACAAGGCGGCGTCGGGATAGTCGTCGATCACTCGCGGCAGGTCGCCCGGATGGTCGTTGAGAAAACGCACGCCGGTGATCCTGTGCTGGCTGAAATAGCGATCGGCCTGCTCGATCAAGGGCGGCGACAGCAAGGGCACCACGATGCGGCCAGCGATCAGATCGGCGGCGCGGGGTGGCCTCCGTGTTCCGGCCGGCAGCCGGCACGCCAACACCCATTTGTCCGACAGCAATGTGGTCGTGTGCTTCGAGCGTCGCTGACCGGCGTCGGCCAGGGCGATGGTCAGCCGGCTGCGCTCGGCCCCGGTCAATTCGCCGGCCAGCGCGCTGACATGCGGAAGATCCTTTTCATCGGCCCACACCAGATCGACGAAGATGTCCGGGCGCTCGGCGCCGATACTGTGGATCGCGCGGCGCAGTGCACTGCTGATCCCGCCAATGGTAAAGCTCAGACCGATCTCGACAGTGATGTGATTCAGCCTCGCCCTCGGAGAGGTCAGGACCAGGCGGCGGGAGAAATGCTCCGCCGTCAGCAAAGGCTCTGCCGTCCGCATCAGCCCGCGCGCCGCGGCGGTCGGATAGAGGCTGTTGTTGATGCGCCGAAACAGGGTCAGGCCGAGATCCTCGCCCAACGTCTTGAGGGTCGTACTGAGCGTTGATACCGAAATGTCGAGGTTCGCCGCGGCGCGCCCAAAGCTGGGGGAGCGACAGGCGGTGACGAAATAGCCCAGGGTGCGCAGTTCAACCATCGGATCCTGCCGGTTCTGGTGAGCATAGCTCGCGGAACCGACGGCGTCACGTTGTCTTCGCTTTTGCCTATGACCTGGTTTGTACGATAGGCCGATGGACCGCGGCGGCGCGGCCGATATGATCCGCATCGACGCGCTTTGCGAGGTGGATCGACGTGCAGGTGAAGAGCGACTCGAGCCGCGAGACGACCGTTTCCCGCCAGTCGATGCGCGCGTTCCTGTCTGCTCTCGAAGATGCCGGCGAGCTCGTCACAATTCCACAGCCGGTCGATCTCGACTATGAAATCGCGGGATGCCTCGCCGTGGCGGCCGGCGGCCCTGCGCTGCGTTTTTCGCAGGCCACGCGCCATGCCGATGTTCACGCCATGCCGGTGGTGGGCAATCTGCTCAATTCACTGCCACGATTTGCCGCCGCGCTGCCCGACGGGACCGAGCGGGTTCAGGCGGCGCTGATTGCCGCGATCGAGAAGCCATTGCCGCATCGCGTGGTGATTTCGGCGCCGTGCCAGCAGCACATCGTTGCCGAGCCTTCACTGGTTACCGAACTGCCGATCCCACATTTCTTTGAAAAGGAAGTCGGGCCCTATATTACCGCCGGCGCAATCGTCGCCAGGGACCGGGTCAGCGGGTTCACCAATCTGTCGATCGCGAGACTGATGCCGCTCGATGGCAACCGGGCCTTTGTCGGCATTGCGCCCAATCACCACCTCGCAGTTCTGGCGCGGGCGGCGCATGCGCGGGGCGAAAAGCTCGACATCGCGGTTTGCATCGGCAATCACCCGGCGATCCTGATTGCCGCATGCCTCTACCTCGGATTGGGCGATGACGAACTTCCCATCGCCGGCGCGCTGCTGGGCGAGCCGCTGGAAGTGGTCCGTTGCACGCAGTCGGATTTGCTGGTGCCGGCCCATTGTGAGTGCGTGCTGGAAGGAACGCTCGACGCCGGAGAGCCGTTCACGGAAGGTCCCGTGAGCGAGTTCCATGGCATGTACGAGAATTACGGGGTCGGCATCATCGCGACCTTCGCGCGGCTGACCCGCCGCCGCGACGCCATCTTCCAGGTCGTGCTGCCGGGTTATCATCCCGAGCACTGCCTGCTCGGCGGCGTCGCCATTGCGGCAGGGCTGTTTCGCGCCGTTCGCAACGCCGTTGCATCGGTCTGCGAGGTCGCTGTCGGACTGGGCGGCGCCGGCCGCCTGCACGCGGTCGTCGCGCTGCGGGCGCCACGGGCCGGCGAGGCGCGCAAGGCGATGTTTGCGGTTTGGGCCGCGGTCAACCTGATCAAGCAGGTGATCGTGGTGGACGACGACATCGACCCCTGGGATGCGCTGCAGGTCGAATGGGCAACGGCGACGCGGGTCAAGCCGGATCGGGACTTCGTGATCATTCCTGCGGTGCGCGCCGATCGTTCCGAGCCGCTTGAGCGCGACGGCACGATCGTCAAGCTTGGCATCGATGCGACGCGCAAGGAGGGGGATCGGCCGGATTGGGCGTTGGCCCGGCCGCCGGCGGCAGCGCTGGCGCGGGCACGGGAAATCCTGCGCGAGAACCGGCTTGTCGAGGGACGACAGAAATGATCAACCGCCTCATCGAACGGAGAAAGCCATGTTGAAAACCCGCCCCGCAGCGTTGGCGCCGAGCGCCAATTTCCTCTTGAGCTTCGCCAGCGCCATCGTGCTCTGCGCCGCCACCCTGTTGCCGGCGCATGCCCAAATCAAGATCGGCTTCCAGGTTCCGTTGACCGGTCCCGCCGCCACCGACGGCAAATCCGCCCAACTGGCCGGGCAAATGGCGGTGGAGGACATCAACGCTGCCGGCGGCGTGCTCGGACAGAAGCTGGAACTGGTCACGTATGACGATCAGGCCAAATCGGACCAGGCGATCTTTACCGCCAACAAGCTGATCGGCGAAGATGGCGTGAAGCTGGTGGTGAACGCCAGCTATTCCGCCTCGGGCCGCGCTGCGGCACCCGTGTTCCAGAAGGCCGGCGTGGTGATGATTGCAGCCTATGGCGTGCATCCCGACATCACCAAGGCGGGCGATTACATGTTCCGCCTGGTGCACCTCGGCCCCCCGCAAGGCGTGGCGACGGCGCTGTATATCGGCAAGACCCTCGGGTTGAAGAAGGTTTCGACCATCACCATGGACAACGACTATGGCCAGGCCACCATGGACGGATTCCTGTCAGCGGCCGGCAAATACGGCATCGAGGTTCTGAACAAATACAGCTACTCCCTCAAGGATCGCCAGTTCGGCTCCATCGTCGCCAGCGTCAAGCGCGACAACCCCGACGCCGTCTACGCCACCGGCTATTTCTTCACCGGCGGCCCGCTGGTTTCGCAGCTTCGTGCTGCCGGCATCACGGTGCCGATCATCGGCTCGCAGGCGTTCGATTCCGAAAAATTCATCGAGATCGCAGGACCGGCTGCGGAGGGCACCTACATCATCGACAGCTTCGACCGCGATCGCAAGGACGATACGCTGCAGAAGTTCTTCACCGGCTTCAAGAACCGCGCCGGCTACGCACCGGAAGGGGTGGCGGCGATCACTTATTCGGCGGTGAAGTTGATGGCGGACGGCATCAAGCGCGCCAACAGTACCGACCCCGCAAAGGTGCGCGACGCGCTCGCCGCCACCAAGAATTTCCCGCTGCTGGAGGGCAATTTGAACGGCTTCAACAGCCTGCATGAAATAATCATGCCGATCAGCGTCAACGAGATCAAGGACGGTAAGTTCAAGCCGGCTGGCCAGATCACCGACCTGGATGCGTTCGCGCCGCCGGAAAAATGAATCGGAATGCGGGCGCGGCGCGGTGACGCCCTCCGCTGCCTGCGGCAAAGGAAGACTTGGTGTACTACATCGATCTGGCCGTAACCGGCATCAGCTTCGGCTGCATGTACGCCGTGATGTCGGTTGGCCTGACCCTTGTGTACGGCTTGCTGCGCATCCTGCACGTGGCTCATGCGGCAGTGTTCGCGCTCGGTGCCTATGTCACGGTTCTGGTCGCCAACGCCAGCGGCAGCATCGCATTGGGTTTCCTGGCGTCCATCGCCGTTACGCCGCTGTTCGGCATGGCGATTTACCGGCTGCTGTACGAACCGTTGCTGAAATACCGCCCAGACGTGCCGATGATCGCTTCCGTGGGACTTCTGGTGCTGATGCAGGACGCCTTCCGCATCCTGTTCGGCGAGCAGGGCGTCACCTTTCACCGGAATGCGTTCTCCTTCACGACGTTCAACTTCGCCGGAATTACCGTCAGCGCAATCCAGATCGCCATCGTGGTCACCGCCGCGGTGGTTTTCACGGGGTTGCACCTTTTCACGACACGGACGCGGATCGGCGTCGGCTGGCGGGCCACGGTATCGAAGCCGCAGATCGCCGCCAGCTTCGGCGTCGATCCGATCAAGGTGCGCTATCTCAATTTTGCCATCGGATCGGCGCTGGCGGCGGTCGCCGGCGGGCTGGTGGCGCTTCTGAACAATCTGGTGGATCCGACGATCGGTTTCGTCGTCAGTTACAAGGCGCTCGCGATCATCGTGCTTGGCGGGCTCGGCAGCGTGCGCGGGACGCTGGTGGCTAGCCTGGTATTGGGCCTGGTCGAGTCCTACGGCACCATCTTCATCGGGGCCTGGCTTGATCGCGACGCCATCGCGTTCCTCGCCCTGATCCTGCTGCTGATGATCCGGCCGCAGGGATTTACCGGAGCGCGCACCGCATGAGCGCTTACGAAGTCAGCATCATCTCGATCGTCGGCATCAATGTCATTCTGGCGGTCAGCCTGAACATGATCAGCGGCTTCTGCGGGCAGGTCAGCCTCGGCCACGGCGCCTTTTTCGGCGCCGGCGCCTATGCCGCGGCGCTCGCCATGGTCGCGACAGCCAGCGTGCCGCTCGCGCTCGTCGCGGCTCTGGTGACGGGCAGCCTGCTCGGCATCGTCGTCGGCTTCGCCTCGCTGCGCGTACGTTCCGATTTTCTCGCCGTCACCACCATCGGCGTCAATTTTCTGTTCACCGGTTTCGTCCGCAAGCAGGCCTGGCTCGGGGGCGAGATGGGAATCAGCGGAATTCCCGCGACCGGGCTCGGTGCCTCCGGCAACATGATCATGATCCTGTTGTTCGCCGCCTTGACCATTGCCTTCAGCTTCCATGTCAGCCGGTCTTGGATGGGTTTTGCCTTCCGCGCGGTCGGCGAGGATGAAGGCGCCGCGGCCACGCTCGGAATCAGCGCCGGAGCCTACAAGCTGGCGGCGTTCGGAATCGGAACCGCGCTCGCCGGGCTCGCCGGCGGCCTCTACACCTTCTTCACGCAGTTCATCACCGCCGACGCCTTCGACTTCATCTTTTCAGTGATGCTGATGGCGATGGTGGTGATTGGCGGCATCGGATCGACTGCCGGTGTGGTGGTCGCCGCGATCGGTCTGACGCTGCTTCCGGAGGCGATCCGCTTCGTCAACAACTACCGCCTGCTGGTGTATGGCGGCCTGCTCGTCCTGGTCATCCGGCTGGCGCCCGGCGGGCTCGCGGCCTTGACGCGCAGCCTCGTGATCCGGGTGAGGGGAACATGAGCGCGGCGCTGCAGCTCGACGATGTGGCGGTCCGGTTCGGCGGTGTGCAGGCCGTCGCCGGGGTGTCCTTTGCCGTTGATGAAGGCGATTTCGTCGGTCTGATCGGGCCGAACGGTGCCGGCAAGACCACGCTGATCAAGATCGTGGCGGGGCTGCAGCGGGCCGACCGCGGTAGGGTCACGCTTGCCGGTGTCGATGTCACCGGCGATGCCACCGCGGCACGGGTCCGTCGCGGGCTTTCCTTGACCCACCAGATCGTGCGGCCGTTTCGCGCCATGACCGTACTCGATAATGTGGTGCTCGGCGCCGGCATTGGCCGCACCGCCAACCCGTTCCGCGCCATGCTGCATGTCGAAAGGCGCCGCGAGAGCGAGCGGGCGGCCGATATCCTCGGCCGGGTTGGACTGGCTGGCACGGAGCGAAAGCTGGCTGGCTCGCTGCCGCTCGGCCAGATGAAGCGGCTCGAGCTCGCGCGCGCCCTTGCGGTCGAGCCGGATGTCATCCTGCTCGACGAGCCACTGGCGGGCCTCAACCATACCGAGGCGTCCAGGCAGGTAGAGACCATTTCGGACGTGCACAAGGGCGGTATCACCGTGATTCTGATCGAGCATAATCTCGAGGAAGTGATGCGGATCTGCCGGCGTCTGATCGTGCTGAACAACGGGCTCGTCATCGGCGACGGCGAGCCGCGCCAGGTCATGGCGGATCCGGCGGTGCACGAGGCTTATGTCGGGAGCGGAAGGGCGACGCATGCTCAGGCTTGAAAATCTCAGTTGCGGCTATGGTTCCGTCGAAGCGGTGCACGATGTCAGTTTCGATGTGCCCGCAGGTTCGGTGTTCGCCCTGTTGGGGCCGAATGGTGCCGGCAAGACCTCGACCCTGATGGCGATCATGGGGCACGTCGATATTCACGGCGGCCGCATTCTGCTCAACGGCGAAGACATCGTTTCGCGGCGCGTGATCGATCGCGTCGGGCTCGGCATTTCGCTGGTCCCGGAGGGGCGGCAGCTATTCTCCGATCTGACGGTGGATGAGAATCTGACCGTCGGGGGCTACGCGCGCCCGACTGCCCGGGATTCCATCAATCGCGATCGTGTATTCGGCATCTTTCCCCGGCTGCAGGAGCGCCGCGCCCAACTGGCCGGGTCGCTGTCCGGCGGCGAACAGCAGATGCTGGCGATCGGGCGGGCGCTGATGGCCGAGCCACGGTTGCTGTTGGTGGATGAACTCTCACTCGGGCTGATGCCGAAGATGGTCGATCTTTGCCTCGATGCGCTGCTTCAATTGAAGCAGGATGGCCTGACCATCGTGCTGGTCGAACAGAACACCGCGCGTGCGCTCGACGTGGCCGACAAGGTCTGCGTGATGTCGTCGGGCGTTCCGGTCTATCAGGGCACGGCGGCGGAGGCCAAGGCTTCGGGCTCCCTATTCGCCACCTTCCTCGGCATGAACGAGCCGGTCTAGTGCATTGCAATGGGAGCCGCCGGATGTGACGGCGAGGGAAACGACGATGACGCGGATGCTGACAACGGATGATGTGGAAGCGGGGCTGGTCGGGGGATTGTTCCTGTCGGCAGGCGGCAGCGGCAGGAACGCGGTCGCCAAGAACCGCGGGCTCGCACAGATGGCGCTGGATTATGGCGGGGTGCGCCTGGTCGCGCTCGATCAACTCGACCCCGAGGCGACAATCATCACCGCGACCGCGGTGGGGGCGCCCGGCTTCGCCAACTGGGCGATCAAGCCGCGCGATTCGATCAATGCGGCGCGGCGATTGATCGAGCGATTGCACAAACCGCCGGTCGGCGTGATCTGCGGACACGTCCCCGGGTTCAACGCCTGGCTGGTCGCAGCCGCGCTCGGGCTCGACTACATCGACGCGGCCTCGAACGGACGCGGGCATCCCACCGTGAAGATGGGCGGCATGGGGCTCGCCTCACGGCTTGATCTGTCGATCACGCAGATTGGCTGCAGCGGCAGCAAAGCCGAAAACAATGAATTCGTCGTTGCCGCCGAAGGCGACATTGTCCGCACCTCCAACCTGATGCGGCAGGCGGCGGTGGTCAATGGCGGCCTGATCTATGCCGCGCGAGGCCCGCTGACGGCAGGCTTCATCCGGGAAAATGGCGCCGCGGGCGCGATCACGTTTCAGCTCGAGCTCGGTCGTGCGATGCTCGCCGCCAACGGAGCCGATCGAGTCCGGGCCACCGTTGAGTTTCTCGACGGCGAGTTGCTGGTGGAGGGAGAAGTCACCGAGAATACCGTGGCCTATGGTGGTGGCTTCGATCTTGGCCGGATGATTGTCCGGGGCAGCAAGGGCGACGCGGTGCTCGGCGTCTATAACGAGTTCATGACCGCGGATCTGGGCGGCAAACGTGTGGCCACCTTTCCGGACATGATCGGAATACTGGATGCCGCAACCGGCGAGTGTGTTTCGATTTCGGAATCCCGGCCCGGCAGCCGCGTCGCCGTGATTGTCGCGCATCGTTCGAAATTCCCGGTCGGCAAGGGCGCGCTCGACCCGGCGGTGTTTCCCGAGGTCGAAACGGCCATGGGCGTCGATCTGCGTTCCTATCTCTGAGAAAGGTTTCGATCATGCTGCGTCTCTATGACAGCCGCTTGTCCGGCAATGCCTGGAAGGTTCGCATCCTGCTGACCCAGCTCGGGATCCCGTTCGAACGGGTCACGCTCGATCTGGCCAAGGGCGCGACCGCCGACCCCGCGTTCCGCGCCAAGAGCCGTTTCGCCCGCATTCCCGTGCTGGAGCTGGAGGACGGCCGCACCCTGGTGGAATCGGCGGCAATCCTGCTGTATCTGGCGGAAGGCTCGGTCTTGCTGCCGGACGATCGCTACCTTCGTGCCGAGGTCACGAGCTGGCTGACCTTCGAGCAGGCGGATCTGTTGCGCGCCCTGGCGCTGCCGCGGTTCTACACCATGCGCGGCATCGCCGAGCAGATGAAGAGCCGAATTGCGGATTTTCAGGAAGGTGGCTACGTGGCGCTGGCCAAGCTCGACGATTGGCTCGCGACGCATGACTGGCTGGTGGACGATCGCTACACGATCGCCGACATCGCGGTGTTCGGCTACGTGGCCATGGCGCCGCAGGGCGGCTACGATATGGCAAGGTTTCCATCGATCGGTGCGTGGCTGGTGCGAGTAAAGGCGCAGCCCGGCTGGATTCCGCTGGTGGAAGAGGGTTGAGCATGACCATTCCCGTACGCCGCGGCAAGCAGGTCAGGGCCGAGCGCGGCACCGTCCTGCGCTGCAAGGGATGGCGGCAGGAAGCGATCCTGCGATTGCTGGAAAACAACCTCGAAAATGCCGAGGACCCGGAAAACCTCGTCATCTACATGTCGATCGCGCGCGCGGCGCGCGACTGGAACAGGTTCGACCGCATCGTCGCGACCCTGACGACCATGCGGGAGGATCAGACGCTGGTGATGCAGTCGGGCAAGCCGATCGGCGTGTTTCCGGGTCAGGCGACGACGCCGCTCGTGATCATGGCCAATGGCAATATTGTCGGTGAGTGGAGCGGCGAGGAAAACCGCCGCAGGCTCGACGAGATGGGGCTCACCGTCTATCCCGGAATGACGGCCGCCGCCTGGCAGTACATCGGCAGCCAGGGCATTCTGCAGGGTACTTTCGAAACCTTCATGGCGGTCGCGCGCCGGCATTTCGGCGGCACGCTCGCCGGGCGGCTGCTGCTGACGTCGGGCTGCGGCGGCATGAGCGGGGCTCAACCGCTTGCCGGAAAGCTTGCCGGCGCCTCAACGCTGGTGATCGAGGTCGATCAGGCGCGCATCGACCGCCGGATTGCCAGCGGCTATTGCGATACCACCACCGACCATCTCGATGACGCGCTCACCCAATGGCAATCCGCCCGCGACGCGCGGCGTCCCCTGGCGCTGGCGCTCTGCGCGAACGCCGCCGTCGTGCTGCCGGAACTGGCCCGTCGCGGCATCGTGCCGGACATCGTGACGGACCAGACCTTTCCCGATCCCCTGAAGGGCTACGTGCCGGCGGAACTGTCACTCGAACAGGCGCGCGCGATGCGGACGAGCGATCCCGGCGGGTTGATCGCGCTGGCACGGAAATCCGTGGCGATACATGTGCGCGCGATGCTCGAGTTCATGGATCGCGGCGCCATCGTGTTCGAATACGGCAACAGCCTGCGGGCCGAGGCGAAAGCCGCCGGTGTCGAGGACGCGTTCCGGATGCGGTCCTTTGTCGATCTCTATATCCGGCCGCTGTTCTGCGAGGGCATCGGGCCGTTTCGCTGGATCGCGGTGTCCGGCAATCCGCAGGACATCTACACCATCGACGACATGATTCTCGAGGTATTTTCCTCCAACCATCCGATTTCATCCTGGATCGCCAAGGCGCGCCAACACGTCAAATTCACCGGGCTGCCGGCGCGTATCGGTTGGCTCGGTTATGGCGAACGCAGCCGTCTCGCTTTGATGGTCAACGAGGCCGTGGCAAGCGGCAGGATTTCCGCACCGATTGCCTTCACCCGCGATCATCTCGACTCGGGTTCCGCAGCACTTCCGCATCGGGAAACCGAAAACATGAAGGATGGCTCCGATGCCATCGCCGACTGGCCGATCCTCAACGCGCTGCTGAACTGCGCGTCCGGCGCCGATCTCGTCGCCATTCACGGCCTCGGCGGCCGCGGCGTCAGTGCCGGAATGACCATTGTCGCCGACGGCAACCCGGCAACCGCCGAGCGGCTCAAGCGCGTTCTGGATGGCGATCCCGGGATCGGCGTCCTGCGTCACGCCGATGCCGGCTACGATAGCGCGATCGAGCAGGCCGAACGCACCGGCCTGTCGGCGACCGTGCCGTTGGGGTTGCCTTCCCACTAGGCGAACATCGTCATGCCCGGGCTTGTCCCGGGCCATGACGGAGCGGGAGCTGATTCAATTGTGAAACAGCCAAACACCTTCGTCATTCCGGGCTCGCGCCAAGAAAGAGGCGCGCCCCGGAATGACTGCCGGTTTGTTGACTTACCCGGGGCGCGCAATAATGTATAGACATAACGCCGCGATGGCGGCAGGCCGTCGCACCCGCTATGGCGAGGAGATCCGCTGTTGCCGCCGATTTACATCGCCTATCTCAATCGCCTCGACATCGAAGAACTCGGGATTACCGACGACGAAATATTGTCGGCCATCGAGACGAGCCTGGCCAGCCAGGGGCGCGGCGAGACCGTGATCGAACCTCGCATGCATCTCGAACCGGGGGTCGCCAACGGTCATTTCAATGTGCTGCGCGGTGCGATCGGGGCGCCCGTCGATAGCGCGGGGGTCAAGGTGGTCGGCGACTTCGTCGACAATTACAAGCTCGGCTTTCCCTCCGAACTGGCCATTCTGGCGCTGTTCGATCCGCGAACCGGCGCACCCAAGGCGATCCTCGACGCGAGCGGCATCACCGACATGCGCACCGGCGCGGTGACCGCGATCGGCGCCAAGCATCTGGCGCGAAAAAATTCAGGGGTGCTCGGACATATCGGCGCGCGGGGGACCGCCTATTGGAACGTGCGCCTGCTCGATCACCTGTTCGATTTCGACGAGATCCGCGTTCATTCCCGCCGCGAGGAAAGCCGCAACGCATTTGCCGAACGCCTCGGCCGGGATCTCGGCAGCAAGGTGGTGGCGACCGCCGATTGGCGGAGCTGCGTCGAAGGCGCCGACATCGTGGTGGAGGCCTCGCGGCTTTCGGAACCGACGCCGCTCCTGAAAACGTCCTGGATCAAGCCCGGTGCGTTCGTGGTTCCCTATGGCACCATGAGCGCCATCGAACTGTCGCTGACCGATATCATGACCAAGCTCGTCGTCGATGATTGGGGGCAGTGCAAGGGCGGCAAGTTCGGCAGCCTGCGGGCGCATGTCGAGGCCGGCAAGCTTTCCGAGGCGACCTTGCATGCCGAACTCGGGCAGATCGTGGCCGGCCTGAAGCCGGGACGGGAGAATGATGCCGAGACCATCCTGTTGTGGCATCGCGGCCTGTCGCTGTCCGACATCGCTCTGGGTCACGCGCTGCTGGAGAAATCGAAGCGGCTCGGCATCGGACAGCGGCTTCGCTTCGCATGAGCTGACAGCATGGCCTATGTCGCCAATGCGCGGATGTATTCGGTCGATCCTGGCGCAGCATCGGCCTGGAAGGAATTGTTCGAGTGGTTGGCGCGCGCGAGCGGAGTCGATCTGCGCGTGTTCGATCACGCGTTTCCCGCGCCACTGGCCGAATTGTGGTCTCGCCCCGATCTCGGCTGCGCCTTCATGTGCGGCTTTCCCTACAAGCTCTCCAAACAACCGCCGCGGCCGGTCGCCGCGCCCGTCCCGCTCCGCGGCCCGGTGCCCGGAAGCCCGGTCTATTCGACGCGTCTGGTCGTGAAGGCCGATTCTTCATTCCGGTCGCTGCAGGACACGTTTGGCGGCCGGGTAGGCTTTACGGTCGAGGACTCCCATTCCGGCTACAACGCGTTGCGGCGTCATTTGCTGCCATATCGCCAGGCAGCCGGACGCAGTCTCTATCGTTCGAGCATCGGGCCGCTGACTACGCCGCGGCGCGTGATTTCGGCTGTTCTGGCTGGCGATATCGATGTCGGGCCGCTCGACAGCTACGTGCTGGATCTGATCGAGCGTCATGATCCGGCTCTCGCGGCGCAGATCAGGATCGTTGCAACGACGGACACCGCGCCGATTCCATTTCTGGTCGCGAGTCGCGGTTGTTCCGACCAGGCGGTTGCATCATTGCAGGCGGCGCTGATGGAATTCGGCGACCTTGCAGCTTGCGGCGGTCTCAGGGAACGGCTTTGCCTGCAACGCTTCGCCCCGGTCGCGATCGCGGACTACGATGTGATGTTGCGTTGGGACGCCGAAGCGCGCGCGGCGGGATATCCGCGTCCCGGCTGAGAGGGTGCAGACCTCATCTTGAGGAGCACGCGTTTGCGTGCGTCTCGAAAGATGCAGCCACGGCGTTGGCGCGAATGATCCGCACGGCTGGTTCAGGCCAAACCCGGCAGGTCGAGCTGGTGTTGCCGGGCGCAGTCGATCGCGATGTCGTAGCCGGCATCGGCATGACGCATCACCCCGCTGGCAGGGTCGTTCCACAATACGCGACCGATCCGAGCCGCGGCCTCTTGCGTGCCGTCACAGACGATCACCATGCCGGCGTGCTGGGAAAAACCCATGCCGACGCCGCCGCCATGATGCAGCGAGACCCAGGTGGCGCCGCTGGCGCAATTGAGCAATGCGTTGAGCAGCGGCCAGTCGGAGACGGCGTCGGAACCATCCCGCATCGCTTCGGTCTCGCGGTTGGGCGAGGCGACCGAGCCGGAGTCGAGATGATCCCGGCCGATCACGACCGGCGCCTTCAACTCGCCTTTCGTCACCATGTCGTTGAAGGCAAGGCCGAGGCGGTGACGATCGCCGAGCCCGACCCAGCAGATCCGCGCCGGCAGACCCTGGAACGCGATGCGTTCGCGCGCCATGTCGAGCCAGCGATGCAGGGCTGCGTGATCCGGCAGCAATTCCCTGACCTTGGCATCGGTGCGGTAAATGTCCTCGGGATCGCCGGACAGCGCCGCCCAGCGAAACGGACCGATGCCGCGGCAGAACAGCGGCCGGATATAGGCCGGCACGAAACCGGGGAAGTCGAATGCTTCCGTGACGCCTTCCTCAAAAGCCATCTGGCGAATGTTGTTACCGTAGTCGACGACCGGAATGCCCATGCGATGAAAGGCCAGCATGGCGCGGACGTGTTCCGCCATCGAGCGGCGCGCCGCGCTGGCGACGCCTTTTGGATCGGTCTCTCGGCGGGCTTCCCAATCGCCGGTGGTCCAGCCTTTCGGCAGATAACCGTTGACGGGATCGTGCGCCGACGTCTGGTCGGTCACCACGTCCGGGCGCACGCCGCGCCGCACCAGTTCCGGGAAGATATCGGCGGCATTGCCGAGCAGGCCGACCGAGACCGGCCTACGGTCGCGGCCCGCCTGAGCCATGATCGCCAGCGCTTCATCGAGGTTGGAGGCCTGGCGGTCGAGATAGCGTGTGCGCAACCGCATCTCGATGCGCGACGGCTGGCATTCGACGGCAAGGCATGACGCGCCCGCCATCACCGCCGCGAGCGGCTGGGCTCCGCCCATGCCGCCAAGTCCGCCCGTGAGAATCCACCTGCCCTTGAGGTCGCCGCCGTAGTGCTGCCGACCCATTTCGACGAACGTCTCGTAGGTGCCCTGAACAATTCCCTGGCTGCCGATGTAGATCCAGGACCCGGCGGTCATTTGGCCGAACATCATGAGGCCCTTGCGGTCGAGCTCGCTGAAGTGTTCCCAGTTGGCCCAATGTGGCACCAGATTGGAATTGGCGATCAGCACCCGCGGGGCGTCGGCATGGGTGCGAAATACGCCCACCGGCTTGCCGGATTGCACCAGCAGCGTCTGATCCCCCTCCAGCCGCTTCAAGGTCGCGACAATGCGGTCGAAACTTTCCCAATCGCGCGCCGCGCGGCCGATGCCGCCATAGACCACGAGTTCGCTGGGCCTTTCCGCCACGTCGGGATCCAGATTGTTCATCAGCATGCGCATCGGCGCTTCGGTGAGCCAGGATCGGGCGGAAAGACGGCTGCCATGCGGGGCACGGATCACGCGGGCATTGTCGATGCGGGTCATGTCTGAATTCCATCGCGGTGGGAGCGGGACGGAGCAGGCCGGGAAGCGCCCCGCCATACCCGGGCGTGAAGCGGATTGAATCCCATCCGGTAGACCAGTTCGGCCGGCCGCTCGATATCCCAGATCGCGAGATCGCAGGATTTGCCGGCATCCATGCTCCCGGTTTGCTCGAACAGCCCGAGCGCTCGCGCCGCTTCGCGTGTTACCCCGGCAATACATTCGTCGACGGTGAGGCGGAACAAGGTGGCGCCCATGTTCATCGTCAGCAGCAGCGAGGTTAGTGGCGAGGTGCCCGGGTTGCTGTCGGTCGCCAGCGCAATCGGCACGCCGTGATGGCGCATGGCGTCGATCGGCGGCGTCTGGTGTTCGCGGATGAAATAGAACGCACCCGGCAGAACGACGGCGACGGTGCCGGCCCGGGCCATTGCCGCCACCCCGTCGTCATCGGCGTATTCGAGATGATCGGCCGAAAGCGCGCCGAACCGCGCGGCGAGCGCGGCGCCATGCAGGTTCGACAACTGATCGGCATGCAGGCGAACCGGAAGGCCGAGGGCCCGGGCCCTGACAAATACCTGCGCAGTCTGGTCCACCGAGAAGGCGATGCCCTCGCAGAACGCATCGACCGCGTCCGCCAGACCCTCGGCAGCGATCGCGGGCAGCATCTCGTCGCAAACCGTATCGATATAGCCGGCCTTGTCTCCGGCCCGCTCGGCCGGAACGGCGTGGGCGCCAAGAAATGTGGTGCGAACGGAGATCGGCCGCTCGCCGGCAAGACGGCGCGCCGCCTGCAGTTGGCGGCGCTCGGTATCGAGTTCCAATCCATAGCCGGACTTGATCTCGATGGTGGTGACGCCCTCGGCGATCAGGGCGTCGAGCCGTGGCAGCGCCGAAGCCACCAGCTCGTCGGTGCTGGCTTGCCGCGTTGCTTTCACCGTGGAAACGATGCCGCCGCCGCCGCGCGCGATTTCTTCGTAACCCGCGCCCGCCAGGCGCTGTTCGAATTCGCGGGCGCGGTCGCCGCCATAGACCAGATGGGTATGACAGTCGATCAGGCCCGGCGAGATCCAGCGGCCGGCGCAATCGGTCCGCTCTTTTGCATCGAGCGACGAGGGCGCATCCGCGACGGTGCCCGCAAAGACGATGCGGCCATCATGGGCGGCGATCAGGCCGTCATCGATCAGACCGAGGCCCTGGCGCGACGGGGAAAGCGTGGCAAGACGGCAGCGGTGCCAGATGTGATCGACGAGAGGCATGCGGGCGGCGGCCCATTTCCTGTACTGACGCTTGGCAAGTCCGTTTATTTGTCTATACATATTATGGCGCGCCAGGGCTGTCCAGAGTTTCGCGCGGCGGTGGAGAGAAGGGTGTGAGCGGACTGTTCTTTGAGCAAGCGCTGCTGGCGCTAGGTTGGGCCCGCGAGGTCAGGTTGACGCTCGACCGGGGCCGGCTCGTCAGCGTCGAGACGGGCGTTTCCGCGCAGCCCGGCGATGAGCGCCACCGCATCGGACTTCCCGGCATGCCCGATCTGCACAGCCACGCGTTTCAGCGCGGCATGGCCGGGCTGACCGAGATCAGGGGGGGCAGCGCCGACAGTTTCTGGACATGGCGCGATCTGATGTATCGCTTTGTCGGCCGCATGACCGCCGATGATATCGAGGCGGTGGCAGCGCAGGCCTATGTCGAGATGCTGGAAGCGGGTTTCACCCGGGTGGGAGAATTTCACTATATCCATCACGACGTGTCGGGCGCGCCCTATTCCAACATTGGCGAGTTGGCCGAGCGTATCGCGGCATCGGCGCAGGAGAGCGGCATCGGCCTGACATTGCTGCCGGTGTTCTACGCCCATGCCGGCTTCGGCAATCGTGCGCCCGACCAGGGCCAGCATCGTTTCATCAATGACGTCGACGGCTTTGCGCGGTTGCTGGAGGCGACCCGCAGCGCCGTGGCGGGGCAGCAAGGCGCGGTGGTCGGGCTCGCACCGCACTCGTTGCGGGCAGTAACGCCGGAAGAGCTGATGCCTATTTTGCAGCTCGATCGGAATGGTCCCGTTCATATCCATATTGCCGAACAAATCCGGGAAGTCGACGAATGCCTTGCATGGAGCGGCCAGCGGCCGTTGCAATGGCTGTTCGACCACGTCGCGGTCGATCGTCGTTGGTGCCTGATCCATGCGACCCACGCCACCGCCGACGAGCTTCGCCTGATGGCGGAAAGCGGGGCGGTGGCCGGATTGTGCCCGGTCACCGAGGCCAATCTCGGCGACGGAACGTTCAACGTCGGGGAATTCCGCGATCGCGGTGGCGTGTTCGGCATCGGCTCGGATTCCAACGTCCTGATCGGCGTCACCGACGAATTGCGCCAGCTCGAATATTCGCAGCGGCTGGCACATCAAGCCCGCAACGTGGTGGCGGGAAACTCCACTTCCACCGGCCGCGTGCTGTTCGAAACGGCGGTCAAGGCCGGATCTCAGGCTCTCGGCGTTGCGACG
Organism: Bradyrhizobium sp.; assembly: GCA_036273255.1. Taxonomy (GTDB): domain Bacteria; phylum Pseudomonadota; class Alphaproteobacteria; order Rhizobiales; family Xanthobacteraceae; genus Bradyrhizobium. The sequence continues at coordinate 26,659 of DASUIA010000190.1, read as the reverse complement.
TCGGGACTGGCCGAGGGCGGCTTCGCCGATATCGTCAGCCTCGATGCCGAGAACGTCGCATTGGCTGGCCGCTCCGGGGACGCCATTCTCGACAGTTGGATTTTCGGCGCCGGCCGTTCGCTGGTCGATTGCGTCTGGGCACGGGGCCGCAAGGTCGTCCGGAACGGCAGGCATCATGCCCGCGAGACGATCGCACTTCGTTTTCGTCAAAAGCTGGAAGGACTGCTGGCCGCATGAGCCTTGAATCGAAGCCGGACGGGCAGGGCGCCGCGCTCTATCAGCGGATCCGCAATGACCTCGAGGTGAGGATCATGTCGGGCGCCTGGCCGCCCGGGCACCGCGTGCCGTTCGAGCACGAACTGATGCAGACCTATTCGTGCTCCCGCATGACCGTGAACAAGGTGCTGTCGGCGCTTGCCGATTCGGGCCTGGTGGTGCGTCGGCGGCGGGCCGGAAGCTTCGTGGCGCGACCCCGGGTGCAATCCGCCATTCTGCAGATTCCGGATCTGAAGGCGGAAGTCGAAAAGCGCGGCGAACGGTATGGCTATTGTCTGCTTGAAATGCAGAAGCGCGCCGCCTCCGTGCATGACAAGGCGCGCCTCGGGGTCGGCGGCCGTGCAACCATTTTGGCGCTGTGCTGCCGGCATGAAGCCGAAGGCCAGCCGTTCGCGATCGAGGATCGGCTGATCAACGTGCAGGCGGTGCCGGACGCTCTCAAACAGGATTTTTCGATCACGCCGCCGAACACCTGGCTGGTCGGCCACGTACCCTGGACCGAGGCCGAGCACCGCATCACCGCCTGCAACGCCGACAAGCGCGCCGCGGCGGATCTGGGGATCGGCCCCGGCGCCGCCTGTCTGGTGATCGAACGCCGAACCTGGCGCAACGGCGAGCCGATCACAGCGGTCCGGATCACCCATCCGGGACAGCTTTACGATCTGATCGCCCGGTTCACGCCGACCGGCTGACCCCGAGCGGTTGTCCGGCCGATCTATTTCTTGCCGGCGCGCTCGACAAAGCTGTTGGTCCACCAATCGTTCCGTGACGCCGCTGCATCGAAATCCTCGCCGAAATTGGTGCCGACCTCCCGGGAAAACACCAACTGATTCTTCAAGGCCTGCACGTCGAGCTTGCCGCCACCGGCGACACCGCCGTCGAGTGCCTTGATTGCGGCGAGAATCGCCGCGGGGTCGGCCTTGGAGAAGAACTGCTTCTGGATCGCCTGTGCGGCCGGCTCCGGATTCGCGACCAGTGCAGCGCTCGCCGCCTGCAGCGCCCGCGCGGTCTTGACGATCCGCTCCGACGCCTTGTCGTCGATCGGCTTCTTGGCCACGAGCACCAGATAGGGCTGGTTTGCCAACAGCGGAAAGTCGTCGCCGAAGGAAACCAGGATGGTGCCGGCTCCCGACTTGGTCGCGAGATAGCCCTCGGGCGGCGACAGCACGAACGCGTCGATGCGCTTGTTCTCGAGCGCCGCCTGCAGCGCGACCGGGCTGCCGACCTGCGCGATCTTGATATCCGTCTTCGGGTCGAGGCCGCCTTTCGCCGCCAGCCAGCGCGCGGCGGTTTCCTGGGTGCCGCCGATGGCGGCGACGCCGATGGTCGCGCCTTTCAGGGCCGCGATGCGCTTTTGCAAAGGATCGCCTGGCTTGACGCCGGATTTCTCCAGCAAGGAGGGCGCGACCACCATCTCCAGGGTTACTTTCGACATCAGGTTGTAGACGATCTCAAACGGCTGGCCCTTGGCGACGGCGCGCAGCGCGGATTCGGTGCCGACCGCGGCGAGGTCGACATCGCCGGCGTCCAGCGCGGCAAGCGCGGCCGGATCGCCACCCGGCGACACGATCACGGTGCCCGCGAGGCCTTCGGCCGCGAAGCTGTTCATCGCGCGAGCCCCCCACAGCGGCAGGAAGCTCAACGAGGCAAAGCCCTGGGCGATACGCACGCTCTGCTCGGCCGATGCCAATGTCGGCAGCAAGGACAGAGCGGCTGTAAGCGCCGCCGCTCGAGTCAGGCAGTGAATTGAACGCATACGATGCTCCTGTTGCGGATGATCCTGAACTAGATGTCGCTGGGCGGCTGTATCATTGGCGTCTTCCAGCGCAGCAATCGCCGTTCCAGCCGGCCGGCAAGGAAATTGGCGACGACCACGAACGCCAGCAGGATGACGATTCCGGCAAACACGCCCGCCGGGTCATAGGTCGAAGAGGCCTCATGGATAAACAACCCGAGGCCCTGGACCGAGGAGGTGAACTCGCCGACGATGACCCCGATGACACTGTAGGGCACCGCCATGCGCATGCCGAGCAAGACAAAAGGCGCAGCCGCCGGCAAATACACATGATAGGTGAGCTGACGCTGGTTGGCGCCCATCACCAGAGTGAGATTGATCAATTCGCGGTCGACGCTGCGCACCCCGGTATAGACGTTGTAGAAGACGAGGAAGAACACCATGATCGCGGACAGCGCCACCTTCGATCCGATGCCGATGCCGAACCAGATGATGAAGAGCGGCGCCAGCGCGATCTTCGGGATGCCGTAAAACGCCATGACATAGGGCTCGAAGACATTGGCAAGACGCGGCGAGCGGCCGAGGGCATACCCGCCGAGGATTCCGCCGGCGACGCCGATCACGTAACCCAGCACCAGCTCCTGACCCGTTGTCCAGAGATGCGGATAGATCTCGCCGGACGCGAACAACTCATAGAGCCGCGCTGCCACCGCGGTCGGCTTGCTGACATAGATTTCCCTGATCACGCGGCCCGAGGCCCACTGCCAGAACGCCAGGATCGCAAAGCCTGGCAGCAGTATCATCAGACCGCGTCCCACCTTGGCTGCAAGCGCGCGCCATCTGTTGGCCGGCGTTGCCGCGGTGTTGGACGTGCCGACGGTGGTGGCGAGGTCGTTCATGGCCTGACCCTCGCTCTCACCGGGCGTGCTGCCGAATGCCTATCTGCGACCCAAACACGGTCCAGACGGCGTCATAGGCAGCTTCGAAGCCGGCGTTCCTGAACGGCTCGAACACGTTGCGCGGCCGCGGCACATCGATCGCGATGTTCGCCAGGAGCTTTGACGGTCGCTGGCTCATGATCGCAACACGGTCGGCAAGCAATACCGCCTCGATGATGTCGTGGGTGACGAACAGGACGGTCGCGCCAGCGTCGCGCGACAGCACCTGCAGGTCGTCCTGCATCACCATCCTGGTCTGCGCGTCGAGTGCGCCGAATGGCTCATCCATCAGGATCACGTCGGGGCGGTACACCAGAGTCCGGGCGATCGACCCTCGTTTCTGCATGCCACCCGACAATTGGTTGGGGAAATACGCTTCGAACCCGGTCAAGCCGACCGCCTCGAGCGCCGAGGCGACGCGGCTGCGGCGCTCGGCCGTGGCAATGCCGCGCAGCAGCAGCGGCAACTCGACGTTCTCCGCCAGTGTCTTCCAGGGAAACAATTGCGCCTGCTGCGGCACGAAGCCGACTTCCCGATTGACGCCCTTGATGGCATGGCCGCGGTGGCGCACCGTGCCGCGGGTCGGCGCCAGCAATCCCGCCGCCATCTGCAGCAGCGTACTCTTGCCGCAGCCGCTCGGTCCAATCACCGCGACGAATCTTCCGCTCCCGACGTCGAGGTCGATGCCGTCGATCACCCGGATGCCGGTGCCTCCGGGTGCAGGAAACTCCTGCCGGATATCGTTGAACGAGAGCACCGCGTCATGCATGTCGAGTCCGCCTGCCGTCATCATGTCTAGACATAAATCAATTGTCTAGACATAATGAAAAGTCGTCGCCGCTTTGCCAGCGGAGGTGATAGGCATCGGCGGTCCGATTGCGCGGCGTCCGGGATAGCTGGCCCTGCGCGATGCTGGAGTTGGAGAGATGGATCGTTTCGACCTTGGCGGCCACACCCGAACGATCTCGACAGCCGCGCCGGAAGCTCAGCGCTGGTTCAACCTGGGTTTGAACTGGTGTTTTGCCTTCAACAGATCGGAGGGCGTCAAATGTTTTGCAAAGGCGCTCGAATACGATCCGGAATGCGTCATGGCGCATTGGGGCATCGCCTATGGCTGCGGGCCTTACTACAACATGACATGGCGCGACCATAGCGAGGAAGAGGCCAATCTCGCGGCGAGGAGGGCCTGCGAACATATCGAGAAGGCGCGCGCCCTGGCGCACCGGGCGACGCCGCTCGAGAATTGGCTGGTGGAGACGCAAGGCCGCCGCGTCCAGCAGCCGCATTCCGTCGAGCCGGAACAGTTTGACCAATGGGACAACGACTACGCCGCGGAATTGCGCAGGGTCCATCATCAACATCGAGACGATCACGACGTGGCGGCGCTCTTTGTCGAAGCCTTGATCGTTCGAACGCCACGACGGCTGTGGAATGTCAGGAACGGGTTGCCTGCGAAGGGCTCCGACGTGATAGAGGCGCTCGAGGTGTGCGAGCGCGCGATCGGCCTCGCCGAGCGGACGGGAATGCAACACCATCCGGCGATCGTACATCTGCATATCCATGTCCTTGAAACCTCGAATGAGCCGGAACGGGCGATGGCCTCGGCGAACGCCCTTGCCACGATGTGCCCGGACGCCGGCCACCTGAACCATATGCCCGCGCATGTCCATGTGCTGTGCGGCGAATACGAAAAGGCAGGGATCGCCAGCAGGAAGGCGATCGCTGCCAACGACCGCTATCTCGACTACGCCGGTGCGCTCACCCCCTACACGACGGCATGTGCACACGATTTGCTGTTGATGATGCATGCCTGCATGTTCATGGGCAGATATGAGGACTCGATCGCCGCGGCGAGCAAATTGCGCGGCCTGATCACGAAGGAGGTTCTCGGCGTCAAGGGTCGCCCGAGATTCGTCTCCAGCCTCGAAGGCTATTATTCGATGGGCGAGCATGTGATGGTGCGTTTCGGGCGCTGGCAGGACATCATCGGCGCGCCGCTGCCGGATGACCGGGAGCTGTATCCGGTTTCGACCGCGATGGCCCACTACGCCAAGGGCGTTGCACAGGCGTCGCTGAAGCAGTTCGGCGCGGCCGACCGGGAACGCCAGATATTTCGCGACAGCCTGCGGCGCATCCCCGCGCAGCGAAAGGTCTTCAACAATAGCGCCCGCAGCATCCTCGCGGTCGGCGAGAAGATGCTGGATGGCGAACTCGAATACCACAGAGGCAATCATGAGCTTGGCTATGCCCATCTGCGGGAGGCGGTCGATCGCGACGACAATCTGGAGTACATCGAGCCGTGGGCCTGGATGCATCCGCCGAGGCATGCGCTGGCGGCCCTGCTGGCTGAGCAGGGCCATTACGTCGAGGCCGAGCAGGTCTGTCGCGACGATTTGGGCCTGAGCGGCCGGATTCAACGGTGTGCCCAGCATCCGGACAATGTCTGGGCGCTGCACGGCCTGGTAGAATGTCTCCGGCAGCGCGGCGAGGCCAAAGAACTGGCCGTCATGCAGAGCAAATTGGTATCCGCGATGGCGCTCGCGGACGTGCCGATCATGTCTTCATGCATGTGTCGGACGACGCGCACTGCCGAGCCCGACGGCTGTTGCCAGCAAGAGGGCGCAGGCTGCTGACCGCAATCACGTCGTGCTCTTTCAGCCGTCATTGCGAGGAGCGAAGCGACGAAGCAATCTACTGCTCCGCATGCCTCGCCATGGATTGCTTCGCTTCGCTCGCAATGACGGTGCGGGTTCTCATATCAGACGCTGACCGGAGCGCGAACCCGCCCCGCATTGCCAAACACGCGCAGATAACGCTCGACCTCGGACTCGATCCCCGTCGCTTTTTCCGGATTGTCCGAGAGTTTTACCGCCGGTCGGCCGTCCACCGATGTCACCTTGCAGACGATCGAGATCGGGTCCAGATCGACAGAGCCGTCGGGCGCGCATCCCACGAAATCATTGGTCAGGTTGGTGCCCCAGCCAAAGCTTATCCGGACACGGCCCGCAAAATGACGGTAGGCTTCTTCGATCGATCCGACGTCCATGGCGTCGGAGAACACCAGCAGCTTTTCCTTGGGATCACGCCCCTTTTTCTTCCACCATTTGATGATCTCTTCGCCTGACGCGATCGTCGGCGCACTGTCGGGCCGAAAGCCGGTCCAGTCCGCGACCCATTCGGGGGCGTCGCGGAGGAATGCCTTGGTGCCGAAGGCGTCGGGAAGGGCGATCAGAAGATTGCCGCCATAGATATGGCGCCACTGATCGAGGATGCGGTACGGCGCCCAGCGCAGTTCCGCATCGTCATTCGCCAGCGCCGCGGCGACCATCGGCAGTTCATGGGCGTTGGTGCCGATCGCTTCAAGGTCATTGTCCATCGCCAGCAGGATATTGGAGGTGCCGGTGAAGGACGGTCCGAGGCCTTCCTTCACGGCCTCGACGCACCAGCGCTGCCACAGGAAGCCATGGCGCCGCCGCGTCCCGAAATCGGAGAGCCGCAGGTCCCCCAGCTTGCGCAGGCGCTCGACCTTGCTCCAAAGCTTGGCCTTGGCGCGCGCATACAGGACATCGAGGACGAATCGACCCTGTCCCTTCAGCACCTGGCGCGAGCGCAATTCGTTGAGAATGGCGAGCGCCGGAATTTCCCACATCGTGGTGTGGGTCCACGGTCCGTGGAAATGCAGTTCATATTGGCCGTCCACCTTGCGGAGCTCATACTCGGGAAGGCGGAACGCGGCGAGCCAGTTGATGAAGTCGGGTGAAAACATCTGGGTCTTGCCGTAGAAGGTATTGCCGGCCAGCCAGATCAGCTCCTTCTTGCTGAACCGGATGGTGCGCGCGTGGTCGAGCTGGGCACGGAGTTCACCCTCATCGATCACTTCGGCGAGACGCACCTGACGGCTGCGGTTGATGACCGAAAAGGTGACGTGCTGTTCCGGGTAATAAGCCCGAATCATTTGCAGCATCAGGAGCTTGTAAAAATCGGTGTCGAGCAGGCTGCGCACGATCGGATCGAGCCGCCAGCCGTGATTATAGGTTCTGCTTGCAATGTCTGTGACTGCCATGATGGAACTCTATCGTGCCGGACGCCGCGCAACCAGTGGCTTTCTTGCGCCAGCCGCCCGGCTACACCGGAAGATAGCCAAACCGGGTCATCTGTTCACCGTGATCTCTGACAATCCGGTCGATCTGCTGCGCGGTCAGAATGTCCTTCCACTGGCCGGCACGGCCTTCGCGGAAAAAGCGCCCTGCGTGCCGCGGTCTTTCGCGGAAGCCATCCACGTCTTCCTGGGCTCTCAATTTGTCGAACGAGGAACGGTCGATCGCGTCGGCGAGCTGGGCTGCCGTCGGGCTCATCAGCAAATGACGCGCAAGTGCGTCAAAGGTTGCCTTCGGCGCGGCAAGCATGTCCTCGTAGCGCATGATGTAGATCGCCCGATGCGGTTTTCGCGTCCAACTCAGCACGTGCTGGCTCCAGGAGCCAATGACTTCGTGAACCTGGGTCTCCGTAACATCCAGTTCGATGTTTCTGGTCCCCATGATCGCAATGGCTCCGTCGACCGATTGACCGAGATGGTGAGCGAGCGAAATGGCCACGTCGAGCGGATTGCGAACGATATAGATCGCGCCGGCCGTAACTTCGAAATCGATCGTCGTGGAGCCGCGATCAACCATCAGCGCCTGGTGGGTTTTGGCGAAAATCAGGCCTTCGAATTGCTCGGCGACGTAGCGCTGGATCCGGTGCCGCACCGCAGCGGTCTGCTCGCGATGTCGATCGGTTGGTTTGAACCCCAGCATCTCGGCATAGAGGTCCCTGCCGCCGACGGAGACGGTGAAGCGGTTGAGACCGTTAATGTCCTGGATGTCGTCTTCGTCGAAGATCGTCTTGATGAGGTTGTGCAGGAACGCCCGCGTCCAGGTGTTGCCCGATTTGGGATAAGAGGCGAGCCAGACAAAGCCGGACCTGAGCTCAGCCGCCCCTTGCCGGCCGGCCTGCGGATTGGTCACTGGGTTCGTCGGCCAGGTCATGTGCGCGAAGCCAGCGGGTAATCAATCATCGAGTTCAGCGGAAATGAATTCTCGATAGGGAGCGGCGCAGTCGGGATCGCCGGTGATTGAGGTCGAATGTCCATCATGAACCGATGCCTCACAGAGGTCTGCCGCCATTCGCAGCGCGAGATCCGGATCCGCGACCATGTCCTCATAGTGAACGATCCGAACGATGTTCGGAAATTTCGCGGCCATCAGATCGATCATTTGGTGATACCACTGGATATGCTCACGCGCGGTCTTCAAATCATAGGCGTAGGCGTTGGCTTCGCCGTACTTGCGCAGATAGATCCGCAGCAGATTATCATCCAGCTTGCGTTTCACGAGAATGAAGCGGGTCCGGTCGAACACCGTGGCAATGGATGCGGCCTCGAAGATGCCGGCGGAATTTGTGTTGGTGAAGATTCTTGCCTGGCCGGTGCGGCGCGTGAGTTCCAGGAGGTAGATTCGGCGACAGAGCGGATGAGCTGGCGGTGGAAGCTGACTGAGTCGCGAATCCGTCGGAAGAGCGGATAGCTGAAAGGTCCGGCGCACGGCGAGTTCGACGATGGGATTTTCATAACCGCGCTTGACGCCGGCAAGCCCACTGACGAGTTTTTCCATTGTCGACTTCCCCGATCGGGAAGGCCCGAGGATGAAGAGCGATATGGGAATTTCCCCGCCGCTCGGTTCGCGGCGTTCGGATGTTTCCTTTTGCTCGCGCAGCGTGGCGAGGCTGGTGCGCCGGTTTTCGGCGAGTTGCTTCAGGCTGCTCGTCATCCCACGAAGCATGGTCCGGTTCGCATCTCCAACGCATTTCCAGGCCTCGGCGTGACGGCCGGCGCGATCGAGCGCGGCTGACCGGATGAACGCAGCGGAGATTTGAAACTCCGCATCGTCGTCCCTTCGGTCCCGCGCCATCCTTTCCAGTTGCGCCAGCAAGTTGATGCGCACTTCGCCTGCAGGGAAGGCGGCCAGAGCACGCAGCGGTTCAATCAGGCGTGGATTGCGCCCGGCGGCGCCCTCGAACGCCTCTACCGCCTTGGCGAAGTCGCCGATCTCCGCACAGCACCAGCCCATTCCGATCTCGGCCTCAACCATGCCGGGATCGATCGTCAGGGCTCGACGATAGGCGTCGCGGGCGATCTCGTATTCGCATTGCTCTCGACGGATATCACCCAGCATGAGATGCACGCCTGCGTCGCCCGGTTCGATGGCTATCGCCTGCTCGATGGTCTGCGCCGCCATTTCGATGGCGCCCAGGCGCAGGTAGACTCCGGCCAACGCGGTAAGGGCTGTCCAGCCAAGAGGGTTCAGCATCACGGCGCGCACCAGATAACTCAGTGCATCACGGTGCCTCTCCTGGTCCGCTAAAACGAGTCCAAGCGTGTGCAACGCCGCCACGTAATCCGGGTTGGATCGCAGGAGAGATTCACAGATGGCCTGGGCTTGATCGAACCGCCCGTGCAGGCGGAGCGCCTCGGCCTGCTGCACGCGAAGGAAGCTGTCCTGAAGTACAGTCGCTGTTGCTGGCTGTGCCTCCGGTCGAAGCGGCGGTTTGACTTTGAGTTCCGCCATCGCTTGATCCGCTCTGGAGCGGAACGGGTTGGATCCGCCGGTCGTGGAGGACAGGTGGCTTTGCATCAGAAGTTCATGGTCGCCCGCAACATCGGGCCATAGTAGAAGCGATCCTGGTTTCTGACATCGGCGGCTTCCAGCACCTTCAACGCGCCCCAATAGCCGTCGAACCGGTAGCTCGCCGTCAGTTTGAAGGTTGGAGTGAGCCAGTATGAAATCCCGACCTGGGCGTCGAGATTGAAGACCGCGGCCGCACCCGACTGGGTCAGGCTGGTGGTGGGTATCGCGGTAAAGGCCCCGCCGGTGGAAATTGCATTGAGCATTTGGGTCGCACTGAAAGTGCGGTCGCCGAACAATACGGCGACACCGCCAAGATATTCGAACACCCAGGAACCCGCGAGCGGCTGGCTGCCCTGAACGCCAAGACGCGGACCTACGCCCAGGAAGCGGCTTCTGGACTGGAAGGCAAAGTTGCCGCTGACCTTGGTGCAAAATGGATAGGCCGTAATGGGGGTCGTCGCCAGACATCCCAGGAGATTGCCGTTGCCGACTGAATTGGACGTGATTTCAGCGACCCTAATTCCCAGCGTGCCTTGCGCGATTCCAGACCCGAGGGCAAAGTCCCGGCCGACCGCGAAATCGACCAGCCAATGATCTTCCCGACCGCTATCCGATCCATGGGCAATGACATTGGCAGGCGTCGGCGAAAAGCGGAAGGGCGTTACAAGTGTGATCGGGAAGGGGCCGCCGCTGAAATTTCTCGAGCCTCTGTCGTTCTCGCCGTAACGAAATTGCATGACGATGTGATAAGGCGACCACTCACCACGCTCGTAGTCGAATCCAATGGCGGCTTCCCAACCCGGTCCCGGATTGAAGGTCGCGATCGCCGGCACCAGGAAGCCGATGGATGGGTCTCCGGCCGGAGGACCTGTAAATCCACCTTCAACCCACCAGTTCCATTCGTCCTTCACGATCGCCGCAGGTGCCTTGGCAGGAAAGGCCGGAAGGTCCGCGGCACTGACGTCGGAGCAAGCGACCGCCATCGCGATGATGGAAGCGCCGGCCAGCAGCACTCTCTTTCGCGCTGCCCGCACTTCAGGAGGTCTCATGACGATGACCCTCCTTGATCCATCGCCATGAAAAAACCTCAGGGGTCGATGAAACGACCAAACGCGGGGCATCGGGATAGATGGGCTCGCCGCGCCCATTCACGTACCATCGGCTTCTCAGGAAGAGGCTTTCGACGAGATAGGGAAATTTCGAAGGCGCATATCCGGCTGGCGGCTTGACTACGCGGGCCGCAATTCCCGGAAACTCCAATCTGTAGATTTTTCCGACGTTCAACATGACCGGAATCTACTCACTCAACGCTAACGTCGTCAGAACCGCGGCTTCTTCGATTTCTAGTTGCGCGCCGAATACTGACCGGCGGCCGGAACACCCCAGTCGAATTTGTAACTCAGGCCCAGGCGCACTTGCTGAATGACGGCGTTGTGCCAGGCGAATCCCGATGGGAAAGTGGGGAAGCCGGGCGCGGGAGCGACCGTCGACGAACCGCCAAAGCTATAGTAAAGGTATTCACCCCTGACCATCCAGTTTTGGGTGAGCGCCCATTCCAGGCCGCCGCCGAGGACATAACCGCTCTGGATCTTCGAAAACGAAGTGCTGGCAAGATAAGAATTTGCGGTATTACGGGCAAAGGCGTCATAATCGAAGCGGCCCCAACCGGCACCTCCGGTGACGTAGGCCAACGCGTTCGGCGCAACGAGATAGCCGACACGGCCGCGCACCGAACTCAACGAGTTCAGCTTGTCACTCAGAGAGGACAATGTCGTAGGGAATGACGTCTGCCCGGTAGGAAAGGATTGCCAGACGCCCTGCAGGCTTGCGCCGGCGTTGGTCCAGGAATAGTCACCCTCGATACCCACAACCCAGGTCGGGGCAAGCTGCCAATTATAGCCGCCATATACGCCGCCGACCAAATGGCTCGAATCCAAACGTCCCGCTATCGGCAAAACGGTGAAGGCCGCCGGCGATGGCAGCGGATTCCACACCGCATCTTGGCTCATCCACAGCGCACCGAGGTCGCCGCCGACATAGAAGCCAGTCCAGCCAGGTACCGCAGCCGGCGCCGCGTAGGCCGGCGCCTTGATCGGCATATCGGCGGCGCCGGCAACCCCTGCAAATCCGAAACTCAAGGCAGCCGCGGCAAACAATGCAAAGTTGAGACGGGGCATTGTCATTTCCTCAATGGAACGTGTGGTTCAGTCCGACTCGAAAGACATGGTCCGCGGACTGCACATGTGCAGACAGAAAATGCGGCGAGGCAGGCCGCGAGGAGCGAGATTTTGCCCATGTTCCTGTCTGGGCGATGAGGTGTACGGCGCGGCATGCGAGTACTCAGTCGGGTGTGGTCTGCGATCTGTCCTACCGAAAGTGCAAACGTCCTACGCAAGCAAAACTAGCTGCTTGAGGCGCAACGTCCAGTAGTAAGAGCGTAGTTTTACCGCAAATCGAGTGGTACAACGTGGGACAAAGATGTCACGACGTTGGAAACTAGCGGCATGCTGTGTCGAACGGTTTGCAGGAGTCGACCAGACGATTGCCCACGGGTCTCATCCGCCGGAACGTGTTTGGCGCGAACGTTTCAAAGCGTGCGTGTCAGACCCTCATGGTGAGTTGGGCGTCTCGAACCACGAGGCCCCGCCATCATGATTCGCCCCCGCAATGCGATGCGTTTAGCGTCCCTTGAAATTGGCGATGCGGCGTTCCTCGGTGGCCTTGACGCCTTCCTTGAAATCCTCGGTCGCGCGCAGCCTCGTCTGTTCGGCGAGTTCATGGTTGGTGGCTGCCATGACGCGGTCGGCGAGGCCGGCGCGCATGGTGGCGCGGGTCGAAAGCAGGCCGAGCGGCGAACATTCGGCAATTTCGGCGGCGAGCTTCATGGCTTCGGCCCGCACCCGGTCCTGCGGGACGCAGACATTGGCGAGGCCCATCCGCGTGGCTTCCTCGCCGGTCACCCGCCGGCTGGTGTAGAAGATCAGTTCCGCATTGTTCTGCCCGACCAGTTCGGGAAGCGTGGCGGTAAGCCCGAAGCCGGGATGGAATCCGAGCTTGGTGAAATTCGCGGCAAACCGTGCCTCGGGGCAGGTGACGCGGAAATCCGCCGCTACCGCAAGGCCGAGGCCGCCGCCGATGGCCGCGCCATGGACCGCCGCGACGATCGGCTTTTTGGCGCGAAAAATCCGCACCGCCTGGATATAGAGATGGTTGATCTGGCCGAGGCTCGAGGCCGGGTCCGAGCGTTCGCGGGCTTCCGCGGCCTGCCGCGCCGGATCGTTGAAATTGGCGCCGGCGCAGAACGCCTTGCCCTGGGCCGCGAGCACCGAGGCCCGGATCTCGATATCGCGGTCGAACTCCTCCAGCGCGTCGGCGATCTGGTTGATCAGCGAGATGTCGAAGAAGTTGAGCGGCGGCCGCCGGATCTCGATGGTGCCGACGTGCCCGGATCTATCGACGCCGATGTCCGTGTAGTTGCTCATGGAGGTCCTCGTTGGGTTAGCGCAGGCCGAGGCCGCGCGCGATGATGCCGCGCAGCACTTCCGTGGTGCCGCCTTGAATGGTGAGCTTGGGCGCGACCTTCATCGCGTACGGCAGCACCGTGTCGAGGATTTCGTGATTGCTGGCGTCCGGCTCGACGAAGGCCGCGAGGTCGCGCACCCGCTGCGGCAATTGCTGTTCCCAGACGGTGCCGATGTCCTTGACGATGGAAGCCTCGACCACTGGTTCCTTGCCGGCGTGCAGCATGCCGGCGACCGAGACCGACATCCGGCGCATGGTGTGAAGCTGCGCGACCAGCCGGCCGATGCCTTCGGCGCCGCGATTGTCGGGCCGCTCGCCGAGCGCGCGGACCATTTCGGTCAGCACGTAATAGGTTTCCAGAAAACGCTCGGGGCCGCTGCGCTCATAGGCGAGCTCGCTGGTGGCCTGCTTCCAGGCGCCGTCGAGTTCACCGAGCAGGTGATCGTCCGCCACGAACGCGTCCTGGAACACCACCTCGTTGAATTCGGATTTGCCGGTCAGTTGGGCGATCGGGTTGACCTTGATACCCGGCGTCTTCATGTCGACCAGAAACTGCGTCAACCCATGCCGCCGATTTTCCCTGGTCGGGGGCGAGGTACGGAAGATGGCCAGCATGTAATTGGCCACCTGTGCCGACGAGGTCCAGATCTTGGTGCCGTTGATCAGCCAGCCGCCATCGGTCTTGGTCGCCTTGGTCTTGGCGGCGAACAGGTCCGAGCCGGAATTGGGTTCGCTCATGCCGATCGAGAAACACACCTCGCCCCGGCAGATGCGCGGCAGGATATCCATCTTGATGTGCTCGGGGGCGAATTTCAGCAGCACCGGGCCGCTCTGCCGGTCGGCGACGAAGAAGCGCCGGGTCGGCGCGTTGGCGACGCGCATTTCCTCGGTCACCACATAGCGCTCGAGAAAGCTGCGCTCGTGGCCGCCATATTTTTTTGGCCAGGTCATGCCGATCCAGCCGCGCTCGCCGACGCGCCTGCTGAACCCGGGAACGTCGTTGTCGCCGCCTTGCGGGTTGTGGGGGTCGAAGGTGCCCGCGGCGATCTCCTCGGCCAGAAAGGCCCGGACTTCCTTGCGCAGCTTCTCGCATTCAGCCGGCAGTCGGATGGGGTCGAAACGGAGGGCTGCGGTCATTTTCAAGCTCGACTCTGGTTCATGCGAAAAGGTTCAGGGGGTCAGCGCGAAGCGACCAGCGGCCACAATTCATCGGCGCCGCGGGCGGCCACGCGCCTGCCCAATTCGACCGCCCAGTAGCTCTCATGGCCGAAATCGTCACGCCATGCCAGCGCCCGCATGGTGTAGCGATGCAGGATATGTTCCAGCGTGTAACCGATCGCACCGTGAACCTGATGGGCGATCGCGGCGCCCTTTTCGGCGGCTTCCGCGCAGCGAATCTTCGCCGACGTTGCTTCCAGGAAAACCGCATCGTCGAATTTGGAGGCATGGGCGATCGTGTCGGCGGCCGAGCTTGCCGCGGTCATCGCCGCCGCGGTCTCCCCGGCCAGCCTGGCGAGGTTGTGCTGCACCGCCTGGAACTTCGAAATCTTCTTCTCGAAGGCGACACGCTCGTTGGAATAGCGCACGCTGATGTCGAGCATCGATTCCAGGCTGCCTGCGATCTGCAGGCTGCGCGCCACCGCGCCCATCAGCATCAGGGCGGTCTGATCGAATCCCCTCGGGGGCGGCTTGATCGCCATGGGAGCCGCGTTGGTGAATGTCACGGTATCGCTGCCGTCGCTGGCAAGATTGAGACCGGCCTCGATCCGGCAGCCGGCGGTATCGACCAGCGCAATCGAGAACCCGCTCGCGCCCTGGGCCAGCACCGCAAGATGTCCGGCGTCCCTGGCAAAGGGAACGCCGCGTGCGCGGCCGGACAGGGTGCCGTCGGCGTTGAGCGCGATGCGGTCTTTCGGGTTGGCCGGTGCTACGGTCATCGCCCCTTCGGGCGAAGCAATCCCGGCCTGCGACAACAGCCAGCCCGCCAGCATGGTCTCGGCGAGCGGCACCGCGATCGCGAAACGACCGGCCGCGCTCAGTACGCTGAAGCCTTCGGCGAGGCTGGCACCGGAGCCGCCGCAATCCTCGGGAACCCATGACAGCGGCAGGCCGGCTTCGCTCAGCGCCTGCCAGAGCGGCAGCTTCCAGTCGCCTTTCTTGTCGCGGTTGATGGTTTGCGCGTCGGCGAGGTCGGCGAATATCTTCTCCGCCGTCTCCGCGACAATGTTCTCACTCTCCGCCACGGCGTTCCCCGTTTCTCGCTTGGCACATCGCAGCCGGGGGTTGCACCGGGCGGCGTCCCTTGCGCCGTTTTCTTGCACTGCATGATGGGGAAAAGCCGCCGTCATGACAAGCACAGATGTCCGCAGGGGCGCCTGCAAGGCCGACATGAGGCGCTGGAATTCCGCGCAACGGAGTTTCGCCGATTTGCAGCCGATCGGCCGCGCGATATGGTAGATCGCGCAAGGGGTGGGTCAGCCTCAAAAGCAATCAAGAGGAAATACGGATGTCGAAGGATGGTTTGTGCGCGATCGTAACCGGTTCAGCGTCGGGTCTTGGGGCTGCGACCGCCGCCATCCTGGCCAGGGACGGCGCGCGGGTCGTCGTCAACTATTCCTCGAGCAAGAAGGAAGCCGAAGCCACCGCCGATCTCTGCCGCAGCGCCGGTGGCGAGATCGTCGTGGTGCAGGGCGACGTGTCCCGCGACGAGGATTGCCGGAGGATCGTCGCCGCCGCCGCGCCCTGGGGCCGCCTCGATGCCTTGATCAACAATGCCGGCACCACCAAGCATGTCGCCCATGAAGATCTCGACGGATTGTCGGCGGAAGATTTCCAGCGGCTGTTCGGGGTCAACACCATCGGCCCGTTCCAGATGGTGCGGGCGGCGCGAAGCCTGCTCGAGACGGCCGCCAAGGCATCCGGCCGCGCCTCCGCCGTCGTCAACGTGTCGTCGGTAGCCGGCATCAGCGGCATCGGCTCGTCGATCGCCTATGCCGCAAGCAAGGGCGCGCTGAATACCATCACCCATTCGCTGGCTCGCGCGCTGGCGCCGCTGATCCGCGTCAACACCGTCTGCCCCGGCTACATCGATACGCCCTGGTTCACCAAGGGCCGCGGCGTCGAGGGGGCGGCCAAGGTGCGCGATTCCGTGGTGTCGCGGGTGCCGCTCAAGCGGGCCTCGACGGCGGAAGACATCGCCAATCTGGTCTGCTTCCTCGCCACGCCGCCGTCCAGCAACATGACCGGCGAAGTCGTCCGGATGGATGCCGGCATGCACCTGATTACCTGAAATGGCTTCTGGCGAGCGCACAATCAGGGCGCAGACGCGATCTTCGCCTTGCGCCGTTCCGGGGTTGGTGTTCAATTTCTCGCAGGCAGCGGAGGCGGTAATGCGGTGGAGATTTTGCCCGCGATCCATTGCGGTCGGCGGCATCTGCTTGATGGCAACCTTGGCGACAGCGCCAGCCCATGCACAGGCGCAGCCGGTCACTGGCTTCAGCCCGTTTGACCCGCAATGGGCGCTTGCCAATCCTTTCACGTCGTTTGGATTCACCGCTCCCGGGACCGGTCAACAGGCCTATACAGCGAAACTGGGGTCTGGAACGGTGGGGTTGTCGGTCGAATCCGGCGGGATTTCCGGCGATTATTTCGGCCCTCAGTTCGCTTTTCCGACATCCGAGCGGCAGGACTGGTTCACGGGTTTGGGGGATTCCGCGTGGAGAACGTCAGTCGTTGGCAGCTACAAGTCCAACCCCAGCGCGGCGCTTGGTGGTCTTTATTCGACGGCAAGTTTTGGCGTCACAAGCATCAGAACGAACCCGTCGGCACTGCCTGGCCTGACGAATCTCTACACCGGCAATGATGCGACCGGGGTCACTGCGACCGCCGGCCTGGGCCTTCAATTGACGCCCCAGATCAGCGTCGAAGGCAGCGTTGGCTATACGCAAGGGCCGGTTTCGCCGTTCAGGTGATTGGTGGTGCGGGTGGCGCGATAGGCCGTTCCAGCTCAATCCGGTCGCGCGGGCTTCGCGACCACGCCGGCAGTCCCCACTCGCCTGTGCGGATGCTGTTTCTGAAATGAAGCAGGCCGGACCATCATGCACCGCCGCTTGCATTGAAGGTCCGGCCTGACTGTTCGCTGTCCGGACGGCGTACACTGTCGCCTGTCCGTGCTGCCAAGGATGTATCGGACGCGAGACGCTATCCGGATCTCCTGGGGCTTTCGCCGAACGGTTACTTCTTTTTCTTCTTGCCTGCCTTCTTCGCCTTCTTCGCCTTCTTCGCTTTCTTAGCCATAATCCCCTCCGTGGGTCCCTAAAGTTGGGTCAATGCAAGTCGACACTCGACGTGCATGCATTCAGCATACACCACAATTGCAAATTTGATACGGCGGGATCGAAAGAGGGTAAACGACGGTGCCGAGCGTTGAGCATCGCGTGATGCGCGGTCCTCATCTGGAGGCAAAGCGGATCTGCTGGCGTCGTCGCTGAACGCCGTTGTCGAGCGACGAACGAACATGCCGACACCATGACGAACGCCCGCGTTACCTGGCTAAAGCGTTTTCCGGTTCGCTCGAATCATGGTCGCTTCGCGCGAGACCTCGCGGTTCGAGACGCCGCGCAAAGCGCGGCTCCTCACCACCATGAGGGTCTGATACCAACGGCCCTGCGCAACTGACTCGTCATGCCCGCGCCTGTCGCGGGCATCCACGTCTTGAAAGCCGAACGCCATCAAAGACGTGGATGGCCGGAACAGGTCCGGCCATGACGAAGATAGAGAGTCATCATCCGGGACCGTTGGTCCGAGTCCTGTCCCGAGCAGCATCGCGAAGCGATGCGTCTCGAAGGATGAAGCCATCGAGCCTGAAATTGTGCTGGCTAGCAGCGAACCACGGTCACGGTCTGGTTTTTGCCGTCAGCACCGGGCACCGTCAAAGTCTGCGCGGGGCAGCCGGGCGTATATGACACCGATGGAGCAAGGGGCGCGGGCGGGCTGCCAAAGAAGCCGGGCGGATATCGGTGGGCCCAATCCCAGGGGACGTCATATTTGTAGGTGTAATTGATATCGCCCGAGATCGGGCCTGATACCACTGGAGCGATCGCCTCATCGGGTTGACTGTTCCAGATGAAGCCTCCCGTCGCCGGAAAGAAATTCCCGACCGTGCGTCCGGGGTGATGATGGGGCAATCGGGTGACCGATGGATGGACCGGCGAATGCGCCGCAGCGGAAGCCACGGCATGGCCGGTGCCCGGACCGCCGAACGCGTGGCTCGCGGCAACGGTTGCGCCGAGCGACAACATGAGGACCGCATACACTTTATTCATCATGGCACGCCTACCGATTTCGCAACATCCGGCCCCATTCTAGGGCGTCTTTCGCGCCCACCAACGCATTCGTTAATAGTTGGTTAAGGCTTAGTCTTAATGGCGGCAGGCCGGTTGTCGGTCCGGCTTGACCCTCCTATCGTGCCGGGTTCCAGTTTCCCGGGGGCTGTTGCCGAAACGCGACAGTCGCCGTTCGCCGGCGTGGTACCCTTGGAACAGCTCTAACCGTTCGGATCGTGCGATTCTCGGGGTTCGTGCCGGTCGGTTCGCGGGGGGACCACGGAATGAATCAGCCCTTCGGGCCGCTGACTTGTTTCTTCACGCTGGCGGCGCTCGTTGCGTTTTCGAGCGATGCGAGTGCGTTGTCCCGCCACAAGCCGGTCCACCATGCCAGCAAGGCGGAGGCGGCGAAACAACATCAGCATCAGCGCAAGTCCGCTCTCAAGCGCGACAAGCATGACCGAGGCAAGCATGGGGCGCATGTCGCCGCGGCGCGGCGCAAGGCGGCGCCGCCCAAGCAGCCCGCTCAGGAGATCACGACCCCCGCGCTGTCGGGCGACCTTCTGGCGGTCAAGCAGGCGATCGATCTGGTGCGCGCCGGCAAGAGCCACGATGCGACCATCACAGAAAAGGCGATCGGCGATCCCACCGCTCGGAAGCTCGTCGAGTGGATCATCCTGCGACACCAGGATTCGGAAGCCGCTTTCAGCCGGTTTGCGGCGTTCCTCGCCGACAACCAGGACTGGCCGAGCGCGGGCCTGATGCGGCGGCGGGCGGAAGCACGGTTGTGGCAGGAGCGGAGCGACGCCGCCACCGTGCATCATTTCACCGGCGATCAGCCCGCAAGTGCCATGGGGCGCTTTGCGCTCGCGCGGGTCCTTCTTGCCGAAGGCCATCCCGAAGACGCCGGACGCCAGGTTCGGGAGGCGTGGCAGTCGTCGGAATTGTCGGAGCGCAATGAAGCCGAGGCGTTCGAGCAGTTCAAGCATCTGCTTACCCCCGAGGACCATCGGGCGCGCATGGACAAGCGCATCGGGGTCAAGGATTTCTCGGGAGCGATGCGCGCCGCGCATCACCTCGGCAGCGACGAGATTTCGATTGTGAAGGCCTGCGCCGCGGTCGCAGGGAACGCCAACAAGGCGCTCGACCTGCTCGACGCAGTCGGGACCGACGCCCGGAAGGATCTCGGTTATACCCTGTGCCGGATCGACTGGGCGTTACGCCATGATCGGGTTGCCGAGGCAACGCGGCTGATGCTGGCGGCACCGCCGGCAACCATGGCGCTTCAGGATACCGACGAGTGGTGGCGGGTGCGTCGCGTCCTCGCCCGCAAGCTGATCGATGGCGGCGAGTACCGAGCTGCCTACCTGGTCGCGCGCGACGCCGCGCTGCCGGCAAACCAGAACTATCGGGCCGAATTCCATTTCCTGACCGGCTGGGTTGCATTGCGTTACCTTCACGATCCCGAGACCGCGCGTGCCCATTTCGCGCATATCGACGACGGCTCGGTCAATCCGATCGTGCTCGCTCGGGCAAACTACTGGCGCGGCCGCGCCGCCGAGGCCATCGGCGACAAGACGGGGATGTCGGCCAGCTATGAAAGGGCCGCCCGATACACCACCGCCTATTACGGCCAGCTCGCGCGCGCGAAGCTCGGCCTTGACCGGTTTGAACTGCGAACACCGCAGCAGGCCGATCCGGTGCCCGCTTTGATCCATTCAGGCGAACTCGTCCACGCCGCTGACATGCTCTACGCAGTCGGAGAGCGCGACCTCGTCCTGAATTTTGTAACCGACCTCGCGGAGCAGAGCATGGACGCCGCGGCGCTGGCCGAGCTGGCCGAGTTGGCCGGGCGCCACAACGATGCCTGCGCCATGCTGCAGATCGGAAAGCTCTCTCTCAGCCGTGGGTTCGCCCTGGAGCTCTATGCTTTTCCCACCATCGGGATTCCGCAGCACAGCCCCATCGGGCCGGCAATCGACCGCAGCGTGATCTATTCGGTGGCACGCACCGAAAGTGCCTTCGACCAGCGCGACCGCTCGCCGGCAAACGCCGTCGGCCTGATGCAGGTAACCCCGGAAGCCGGGCGCGACACCGCGAAACGATTCGGCGTCACCTATGATTGGGACCGGATGGTCTCCGATCCCGTTTACAACGCACAAATGGGTGCGGCCGAGCTCAGCGCGCTGCTGCGGGAATATCATGGCTCGCACATCCTGGCGTTCGCCGCCTACAACGCCGGCCGCGGCCGCGTTCAGCAATGGGTGAAGCAATACGGCGATCCTCGCGCCGCCAACGTGGATGCGGTCGACTGGGTGGAACGCATCCCGTTTGCCGAAACGCGCAATTACGTCCAGCGGGTCATGGAGAACCTGCAGGTCTATCGTGTCAGGTTCGACCCGAGCGCCCCGTTGGTACCGGAAATTGATGCGCACCACGCCGCGCCCGAGCTAAACTCCGCCTCCATGCTGTCGACGCCGACATCGATCTCCGAACGGTAGGCAGTGCCGCGGGATCAGGGCTTCGCCGGGCCGCCGGATAGTCGAATGCCCATCTCAGGAATGTCGATGGCCGGCGATTTTTCGCGGTGATCTGGCTTTCCTCCTGTTCGGCTCCGTCGGTATCATGACGAGGCGGGGTCCGAAGGACACGCGGACGTGGCCGAGACCTGCTGCCGGGTGTCAGGTCTGCACCGCCTGCACCAGCGCGATCAGATCGTCACCATAGTGTTCGAGCTTCTTGTCGCCGATGCCGGGGATGGCGCGCAGCGCAATGAGGGTGGCCGGACGCAAGGTGGCAATGCCGTCGATCGTCGAATCGTGCAACACGACATAGGCCGGCACGCCACGCTTGCGCGCCGTCTCGGAGCGCCACGCGCGCAGCGCACCCAGCAGATTTGAATGACCGGCCTGATCTCGCCTGCCTGCTTGCGGAGCCATCTCGCCGGATCCGGATTTGCTCTTGCCGGCGCGCCCCCGCCGAACGGCCGTTTGCTCGCGCAACATCACCTCGGTTTCGCCCTTGAGCACGCCGCGCGCCGTATCCGTCAGCTTCAATGCGCCAAAGGCTTCGCTGTCAGGGACGAGATGTCCCATCGCCACCAACTGCCGCAGCGCGGCGCGCCATTGCTTCTCATCGTGTTCACGGCCTATTCCGAACACCGAGAGCCTGTCATGCCCGAACTGCCGGACGCGGTCGGTCATGCGGCCGATCAGAACATCGATCAGGTGCCTGGCACCAAACCGCTGCCCGGTGCGATAGGCGCATGACAGCAGCTTTTGCGCGGCGACCCGGCCGTCGCGAACGCTGGGTGGCGACAGGCAGTTGTCGCAATTGCCGCATTTGGCCGCCGCGAAGCTTTCGCCGAAATATCGCAGCAGGCGGGCGCGGCGGCAGTCCGCGGTTTCGGCCATGCCGACCAGCGCATCGAGCTTGCCGCGCGATACCCGCTTGAACGCATCGGTGCCGGCAGATTCCTCGATCATCCGCCGTTGCTGCACGATGTCCGACAGGCCGTATGCCATCCAGGCGCTGGAGGGCTTGCCGTCGCGCCCGGCGCGCCCGGTCTCCTGATAATAGGCTTCGATGCTTTTCGGCAGGTCGAGATGCGCGACAAAGCGCACGTCGGGCTTGTCGATACCCATCCCGAATGCGACCGTGGCGACGATCACGATGCCGTCCTCGTTGATGAAGCGATCCTGGTTTCGGGCGCGCAGGCCGGCGTCGAGGCCGGCGTGATAGGGCAACGCCGATATGCCGGCCTCGCTCAGCACCGCCGCGGTGTCCTCGACCCTGGCCCGCGACAGGCAATAGACGATGCCGGCGTCGCCGGCATGACGTTCGGCGATGAAGGCCTTGAGCTGCGTTTGCGCGTTCTGCTTGTCGACGATCTCATAGCGGATATTCGGGCGGTCGAAGCTCGCGACAAAGCTCGGCGCGCCGGCGAGTCCGAGGCGATCGATGATCTCGCGGCGGGTCAGTTCGTCGGCGGTGGCGGTCAGCGCGATGCGCGGTATCCCGGGAAATCGTTCGGCGATGGCCGACAGGCCGATATATTCCGGGCGAAAGTCGTGCCCCCATTGCGACACGCAATGCGCCTCGTCAATCGCAAACAGGGCGATCGGCGCACGGTCGAGCAGGTCAAGGCAGCGTGGCGTCAAGAGCCGCTCCGGGGCGACATAGAGCAGGTCAAGATCACCGGCGAGCAGGCGCTGCTCGACCGCGGCGGCTTCGTCCCACGACAGGGTGGAATTCAGCACCGCGGCCTTGACCCCGGCCTCGATCAGCCCGGCGACCTGGTCGCGCATCAATGCGATCAGCGGCGAGACCACGATGCCGCTGCCCCGGCGCAGCAGTGCCGGCAATTGATAGCACAGCGACTTGCCACCCCCCGTGGGCATCAGCACGAGGCAATTGCCGCCGTCCACGACATGGCTGATGATGGCTTCCTGCGGCCCGCGAAAAGCGGGCAGGCCGAACACGGAATTCAGCAGGGAAAGCGCGTTGGGAGCAAAGCCGGACACCCCGACAGGTCTATCCCTGATTCGGGCGGTCGTGCCTATTCGCTTTCAGATGGGTTCCGCGCGAAAACGGGGCGTACCGGCTGATCAGGGCTCGCGTGTGCCGGCGGCGGACCCGCGCTTGCCGGCAGAGAGATAGTCGAGCCAATTGCCAAAGATCGCGGATGCCGCGGTGCCGGTCGCGATATCCGGGCGAAGGGTGAGCTTCGGCAGTTCGGCGCTGAGCGGAAGCTTGCGTTCAATCCGCGCCAGCTTCTGGAAATTCTTCAGCCTGTGTTCGGTCTCGGTGGTGAAGTAGTTCCGCGGAAAGGCTGGATAGGCGTCGCGCTGACCGGAGAGGTACCGGGTGATGTCGCGCAGATATTCGCGTTGCAGCGACAATGCATCGTATTCGGGGTGGCCCTGGAAGAAAATGAATTGGCTGCGCCGCTGTCTGGCAAAGATATCGACGCCGGCTTCCGGCGATTCGGTCAGCACCCGATAGCCATGCGCGGCCAGATCGCGGCCGTGCAAGGCGTTCAGGCGCGAATGCACTATCTTGAGTGGCGAGGTGACATTCTTCAGCAGCCTGTCATCCGCCACCCGGGAGCAATCGAAAATGCCCGAGCATTTCGCATCGAGGCGATGTCGCTCGATGCCGTCGAGATGCAGCACCGCGGCATGCGCGGCCAGACACGACCAGATCGTCGAACGCGTGTTGGCTTCCGCCCAGTCGATCACCGCGGTAAGCTCGCCCCAGAATGGCTCCTCGGGAAGGGTCGCGGCGTTCGGTTCGGCGCCGGTGACGATCAGC
This sequence comes from Bradyrhizobium sp., assembly GCA_036273255.1. Classification (GTDB taxonomy): domain Bacteria; phylum Pseudomonadota; class Alphaproteobacteria; order Rhizobiales; family Xanthobacteraceae; genus Bradyrhizobium. The sequence continues at coordinate 2,886 of DASUIA010000190.1, read as the reverse complement.
GCGTCGATGCCCAGGCGATCGAGGTCGGCGATGTCGGCGTAGTGCCCGTCGATGATCTGTCGGGCGATCTCCGAGCGCTTGATGGATGGCAGCGAAAAACAATGGAAACGGATGCGGCTGTTGGGTGCGGCCGCCGTCAGAAGCTGGGTAAACTGCCGCTCGGTCGCCTGCAGTGCCGCGTCCGGCATGTTGTTGACGAGGCCGATCGTGAGCACCTCGTTGACTGCCTTGCGGCGGGGACCGAATTGACCGGCGCCGCGCCGCGCCGCCCCGACGGGCGCGGGCTTGACGATTTGCCGATGTTTGTCGAACTGCAACGCCATGCGCGGGTTCGCGGTCTATTCCGCTGCCTCCAGGTTCGGGTGCGAACAGGCTTGGGCCAGCGCCTGGTCGATGTCCTCGATGATGTCGCTGATGTGCTCGATGCCGATCGAGAGGCGGATGGTCTCCGGCAGCACACCGGCCTTGCGCTGTTCCTCGGCGGACATCTGGCGGTGCGTGGTCGACGCCGGGTGGCAGGCGAGCGATTTGGCGTCGCCGATATTGACCAGTCGCGTGATCAGCTTCAGCGAATCGTAGAAGGTCTTGCCGGCGTCGAGGCCGCCCTTGATACCGAACGTGAACAGCGATGACGCGCGGCCATCGAGGTATTTCTGGACCAGCGCATAATACGGGCTGTCGGAAAAGCCGGCGTAGTTGACCCAGGCGACACGCGGATCATCATGCAGGAATTCCGCGACCTGGCGCGCGTTCTCGACGTGCCGTTCGATCCGAAGCGCCACCGTTTCGATGCCCTGCAGCAGCAGGAAGGCATTGAACGGCGAAAGCACAGAACCCATGGTGCGCTGATAGACGCTGCGCGCCCGCTGGATATAGGCGCTGGCGCCGAACTGCCTTGTGTAGACGAGGCCGTGATAGGAATGATCGGGCTCATTGAAGGCAGCGAAGCGGCCGGCATGTTCCGCCCAGGGAAAGCGGCCACTGTCGACGATGGCGCCGCCGAGGCTGGTGCCGTGACCGCCGAGGAATTTGGTCAGCGAATGGATGGCGATATCGGCGCCGTAATCGAACGGCCTGAGCAGGATCGGGGTGGCGACGGTGTTGTCGACCACGAGCGGAACGCCATGGCGGTGCGCGATGCCGGCAAAGGCTTCGATATCGCAGACATTGCCGGCGGGATTGCCGATGCTTTCGCAAAACACCGCCTTGGTGTTTTCGTCGATCAGCCTCTCGATCGCATCCGGCCGATCGCTGTCGGCGAAGCGGGTGGTGATGCCCTGGCGCGGCAGGATGTGTGAAAGCAGGGTGTGCGTCGTGCCGTATAGTTGCGGGACGGTGACGATATTGCCGCCGCCGTCGGCCAGGTTGATCAGCGAGAAATGCAGCGCCGACTGACCGGTGGCGACCGCGAGCGCGCCGACGCCGCCTTCGAGCTCGGCCACGCGTTGTTCGAGCACGGCGGTGGTCGGATTGGCAATCCGGCTGTAGCGGTAACCTTCGGCCTCGAGATTGAACAGGGCGGCGCCATGGTCGGCGCTATCGAAGGCGTAGGCGGCGGTCTGGTAGATCGGAACGGCGACTGACTTTGTCGTGGGGTCAGGTTCGTAGCCGGCGTGAATTGCGATGGTTTCTTTGCGCATTGTTCACCTCTACGTCCGGACGCCGCATTTCGGATGCGTTTTGTCTGCCCGTGTCGTTTCTAGAAGGGAGGCGTCGCCCGGGCAATAATTCACACAAAGATTGACGAACTAACCCTAATGGGGCGGCATCAATTGATTAAAATTTGAATCAAATCGCCAACCCGTCATCGACGATGTTTCAGCCGACGGCGCGCCTGACCTGTTCGCCGATCCGGCTGAGCACGCGCCGGCCTTGCGGCAGAACGGCAGCCATGGCGTGGAAATTGTGAATCATGCCGTCATGACAGTGATGCTCGACGGCGACGCCGGCCGCCGCGAGCCGTTCCGCGTAGGCGTTGCCTTCATCGCGCATCGGATCGAATTCCGCGGTATGGATGATGGCGGCCGGAAGCCCCGCCAGATCGGCCGCGCGCAGCGGCGATATCAGGGGATCGGCGGGGTCGGCGCCATCAGGCAGATAGTCGGCGAGATCCGCCTCGAGCAGGGTTCGGTCGAGCAGGTAATTTTCCGCAAACGCATCGCGCGACGGCGATGTTCCGCCGAAATCAAGCACCGGGCAGATCAGGCACTGCAGCAGAATCGCAGGGCCGCCGTTTCGTGCGGCATCCTGGCAAACCGTGGCGGCAAGCGTGGCGCCGGCGGAATCGCCGCCGACCACGAGTTTGCCGGCATCGATGCCGAGCGTTGCGGCATGGCGGGAAACCCATCCGGCGGCCGTGATCGCGTCGTGGACCGCCGCCGGGAATTTGTGCTCGGGCGCAAGCCGATAGCCGACCGATATCAGGCGACAGCCGGTCGCGCTCGCAAGGCTCGCACAAAGCGCGTCATGCGTGTCGATGCTGCCGGCGACCATGCCGCCACCGTGAAAGAACAGGAAGCCCGGCAGCAATCTGTCGCGATCATGCCCGGGGATGTAGAGCCGATAGGGAACATCACCGGCCGGTCCCGGCAGGATGCCGTCGATCCTGGCAATCTCGGCGGCTTCGCCGCGCGCGAGTTTCATGATTTTTGCAAGGGACTGGCGACGATCCTGCAGGCTGACCGGCGATCGTTCACGCGGCGAGGCGGCCGCCATCATGGCCAGGAAGCGCTTGGCGAGGGGATCGAGCGGCATGTCAGCTCCGGTATGGGAAGGCGCCCGTCATCGTGGTCACCCAATTGCTAATCCAATGCAATGACGATCCGTCTGCGGCAAGGAAATCCTTTAGCAATTCCTGCAACATTGGCGGTACTATCCCGCGACGCC